>CAZEAV010000191.1:0-5971 GCA_964510215.1 uncultured Iamiaceae bacterium | reverse complement strand
CTCCGTCACCATCGGCCGTCAGAAACCGATACGGCCCGTGCCACCCGGGCGCTCCGGCCATGCCACGTCACGGTGCCACCGTCGTGGTCGTCGATGCCGGCGGCGCCGAGGTGGTCGACGAAGGCGTCACCGTCGTGGTGGTCGATGCCGGCGCAGAAGACGAGGTCGACGAGCTCGGAGGCGGAGGATAGGACCCGTCCGGCTCCAGCGCACCGGTCCGCAGCATCGTGATCTGCTTGGACACCCCCGGCGCGACGTGTGCGACGTACCCACCCGGATACCCCGCGAAATCCCACTCCGGAGGGAGGGTCGCGGTGAACACGTGCGTGGCATCGGACCAGGACGGCTCCGGGCGGTTGCCGATCCACACCTTCACCCGGAGCGTGTTCCCGTACACCTGCGCGCACTCGTTCCAGGGTGGCGGCGCGTACAGTCCGTCCGCCGGGCCCACGATCGACGAGAGGTCGAAGTTCGCCAAACCGACGTGAACCTGTGCCGTGTTTGTCGTGTCCCATCCGTTCACCTGCAGGATCCACCACGCCTCCCCCCAGATATCGAGGTTCACGGAGATCCCCCGGAGACCGTTCCCGTCCGGCGTCGGAGCGATGCGGAGCCCGACTCCGGGCTGCCACATGTTCGCCCGCGTGAGCGCGTCGCTCGACCCCGGCGCGACCATGTCCATGATCGAATCCCAACGGTCACAGGATTCCTGGTCTTCGGTGAACGGCGCCGAGGTGTTCCAGTAGAACTCCCGGTGGTTTCCACCCTGGTTCGTCGAAGGAGCCTGGAACGTGGTCGTCGCACCGACCGTCGTGAACCGGTAGACGTCGGAACCGTCCGCGGTCAGCACCTCGTGCATGAGGGGGCCGGCCTTGGTTCCGAACTTGGGGATACAGGACGTGGCGGCGACGAGCGCGACGCCGACGACCGCCAGAACCTTGCGTCGCGCTGTGCGGGACGGCATCGACTCCCTCCCTCATGTTCAGGTTCGCCCACTGCGAACGTCGCAGGAGAGTCTAACACCGTGGGCGTCGACACAGCCATATTGCAGTGGTCGTCCCGGCATGCGTCGGCGTCGACGCGGTACGGCGACAGCGACAAAGGATGGCGGGACCTGCCGCGTCACGAAGGACCCCGGCCGCGAAAGTCCGACAGTCACTGCCAGGCAGGGAATGGAAGACTGTGTCGATGACCGGAGTCGAATTCCGCCAGCCGACGCCAGCCGACATTCCGGCGCTGTACCGGGTGTCGATACAGGGCTACGGCATGGACGACTCCGACGAGGTGATCGCCCATGAAAGACGGATCAACGAAGTCGACCGGACGATCGGTGCGCGGGCGGACGGCGCCTGGGTCGGCTGCGCCAGCGCGTTCAGCTTCGAGTGCACCCTTCCCGGCGGTGCGACCGTCCCGACCGCCGGGGTCACGATGGTCGGGGTCGCGGCCACCCATCGGCGCCGCGGCATCCTCACCGCGATGCTCGAGTGGCTCCACGACGACGCCGTGCGACGCGGCGAGCCGCTCGCCGCGCTCACCGCATCGGAGGCCTCCATCTACCGACGCTTCGGCTACGGCGTCACCACCCGGACCAGCGTGCTGCACCTGCCGACCGACGCCGTGGCATTCGACCCGCCCGTGCCCCGTGCCGGGAGCTTCCGTCTCCTGGACCCGCACGACGACATCACACCGCTGGCCGCGCTCTACGAACGGGCACGCGTGAAGCGACCCGGGTGGGTCAGCCGAAACGCCGCTCTCTGGGAGAACGTGCGAATCGATCCGCCTCACGACCGGAACGGCCGTACCTCGCTGCGGGCCGTGGTGCACGTCGACGAAGGTGGCGTACCCGACGGATACGCCACCTGGCGGGTCTCCGAATCAACCGTGGCACGCGTCGCCGACAACACCGTGCACATCTCCGAACTGGTCGGTCTGTCCCCGGACGTCGACTGCGCGCTCTGGCGATTCTGCGCAGAGATCGACCTCGCGACGTCGCTGTCATGGCAAGCGCCCGGAGCCGACCCGCTGTTGCGCTGGCGCCTCGTCGAGCCGCGCAAGCTCAGGATCGAGGCTCCGAGCGATCTGGTGTGGACACGCCTGCTGGACGTGTCCACAGTGTTGTCGGCGCGCACCTACGGGGTCGCCGGATCGCTCACGATCGGCGTACACGATGCCCGGCTTCCCGCGACGGCCGGGACGTTCCGCCTCACCGTGGACTATCCCGGCCGCGTCGGTTGCTGCGAGCGCGTCGGGGATCTTCCCGACGAGTCGGCCGATGTGGTGGGTGACGTCGCCGACGTGTCGTCGCTCGCGCTCGGCGCGGTCGGGGCCACGACGCTCGCCGCCGCGGGGCGGCTCACGGGCACACCTGACGCTCTGCGGCTGGCCGACGCGCTCTTCGCGTCCTCGCCGCCGCCGAGCTGTCCCATCGAATTCTGACGCCCGCGTCCTGGAGAGGCCGTATCTCCTGCCACCCAGTGAAATCTGGAGCGAATCGGCTGCCATTCGACCAATTTGCTCCATATTTCACAGCGGGGTCCGCGCTTGGCATCGCCGGTGGCGGTCGCCGGGCGACAGCGCCCGGCGAGTGGGTCAGGGGACGAGGACGAGCTTGCCGGTGACCCGGCGCTCGAGCAGATCCTCCAGAGCCCCGACCACGCCGTCGAGTGGCCGGATCTCGGGCTCGGGCGGTTCGAGACGGCCCGCGGCCACGTCGTCGAAGAGTCCCTCCAGCAGGGCACGCTGGCCATTCGGATCCTTCATCGACCAGGCTCCCCAGTCAACGCCCAGCACCGACCGGTTCCGCAGCAGGATCTGATTGGCGGGCAACTCGGCGATCCCGGCGGGGAAGCCGACCACGCGCAGGCGCCCGAAGGAGCCCAGCGCCCGCAGTGCGGCGATGCTCATGGCACCGCCGACGGGGTCCAGGGAGACGTCGACACCGCCGTCGGACCAGTCCCGCACGGCGTGGACCAGTGCGGTCGCGTCGGCACCACCCGAGGCGCCACCATCGGACGTGGCCCCCTCGACGGTGGCCGCATCCAGCGGTGCCACGGCAGCACCCCCCGAATCGTCGGCTTCGCCGCCGGTCGTCGTTCCATCAGGCCGTTCGACGCGCCCGTCGGTACCGGCGCGGCGACCTGACGCATCGAACGCGACCTCGGCGCCCGCGGCGAGCGCCGCAGCCCGCTTGGCCGGCGTCGATGCCACCGCGGCCACGTGTGCGCCCGCGGCCCGGGCGACCGCCACGGTCGCCTGGCCCACGCCTCCACCGGCACCGAGCACCAGCACGCGTTCGTCGGCTTCGAGCCGGGCCCGCTGTGTCAGCGCGAACCGTGCGGTGCAGAAACTCTGGATGAACGCCGCGGCGCGCGGCGCATCCAGCTCATCGGGAACCGGCACCGCCGCGGTCGCCGGCACCACCACCGCGTCGGCGAACCCGCCCAGGCCGCACAGGCTCACCATCCGGCGGCCCACCAGGCCGGCGTCCACACCGTCGCCCACGCCCGTGACGACACCGGCGATCTCACTTCCCGGCACGAACGGAACCGGCGGCTTGATCTGGTAACGCCCCTGGACGAACAATGCGTCGACGTAGTTCACCCCGGCCGCCTCGACCCGCACGCCGAGCATGCCCGGCCCGGGTGAAGGGTCCGGGTGCTGGGTGATCGCCAACGCATCCAGCGGGCCGATCTCGGTGCACTCGACGGCTCTCATGCGCCCCATTCAAGTCGCTGGAGTCTCGGGTGCATGGACACGACCGCGCGGCCGATGCCCGAAGAACGCGCCGGGGCACGGTCGTGGCGTGTCCCGAGATTCGTGTCGGCGCACCGTTCGCTGGGGCGCGCGAGCCGAATACCGCGCGATTTGGGGTCTGTGTTCCCGCGACGCCCCGGCGTTCGACCGATCAGAGACGGTCGACGATGGCCTGGGCGAATGCCGAGCACTTCACCGGCTCCACGCCGTCCAACATGCGGGCGAAGTCGTAGGTGACGACGTGTTCGCCGATGGTCTTCTCCACGGCTGCCACGATCAGGTCCGCGGCGTCGTTCCAGCCCAGGTGCTCGAACATCAGCACGCCCGAGAGCAGCAGCGAACCGGGGTTCACCTTGTCCTGGCCCGCGTACTTGGGAGCGGTGCCGTGGGTGGCCTCGAAGATGCCGTGCCCGCTGACGTAGTTGATGTTGGCGCCCGGCGCGATACCGATACCGCCCACCTCCGCGGCGAGCGCGTCCGAGATGTAGTCGCCGTTCAGGTTCAGAGTGGCGACCACGTCGTACTCGGCGGGGCGGGTGAGGATCTGCTGCAGGAAGGCATCCGCGATGACGTCCTTGATGACGATGCCCGCGCCCGGCTTGCCCTCGGGGATCACCTGCCACGGCCCCCCGTCGAGGTCCTCGGCTCCGTAATGGCCGCGGGCCACCTCGTAGCCCCAGTCCCGGAACGCACCCTCGGTGAACTTCATGATGTTGCCCTTGTGCACCAGGGTGACCGAGGAGCGACCGTGGTCGATCGCGTAGTCGATGGCTGCCTTGACCAGACGTTCGGTGCCTGAGCGCGTGACGGGCTTGATGCCGATCCCGACCTCCACGTCCAGGTCCCGGCGCGGGGCACCGATCGCGGCGAGCTCGTCCTGCCAGGAATCGGTCTGCTCTTTGGTGCCGAATCGGATCTTGGCGAGCTGATCGGGGAACGAGCTGCCGAGAAACCCGAGGAATCGTCCGGCCTCGTCGGATCCGGCGACATACTCGATGCCCGCGTAGATGTCCTCGGTGTTCTCCCGGAAGATCACCATGTCCACGTCCTCCGGACGCTTCACCGGTGAGGGCACCCCGGTGAAATAGCGCACCGGGCGCAGACACACGTACAGGTCCAGGAGCTGGCGGAGTGCCACGTTCAACGAGCGGATGCCGCCCCCGACCGGGGTGGTCAGGGGACCTTTGATCCCGATGAGGTACTCACGGAACGCGTCCACCGTGGCGTCGGGCAGCCATTCGCCGGTTGCGTCGAATGCCTTCTGCCCCGCGAGCACCTCCTTCCAGGCGATCTTGCGTCCGGTCCTGGCCGCGGCGGCATCGAGGACCAGCTGCGTCGCGGGCCAGATGTCGATTCCAGTGCCATCGCCTTCGATGAAGTGAAGGATCGGTTCTTCGGGAACGTCGAGCGTGCCGTCGGCGGCGCGTGTGATCGGGGTAGCCATGAGGTGGGACGCTAGCTTGTATGCAACTTGTATTGCCAAGCGGGGCGATGCGGCGAACGCCGTGGGCACCCCTGCCTCCCGGTCCCGTCTGCCGATGCCACGTGCCGGGCCGCTAATCTGGCGACGCAGCAGGACGGAGCCCTGAGGGAGGCCGAAGTGAAGCCGACGTACGAACCGGCATCGGTGTCGGCCGCCTCGATCTGCGCCGCACTGTTGCTTCTCGTCGCCGGATGTTCCACGGCCACGGCCCGATCGGATCGCCCGTCGACCACCCGTGGCCGGCGACATCCCACGACCGCTGCTTCGACGTCGACCTCGACGTCGACCACGCCCCCGCCGAGCTCCGTTGCCGGGGTCGGGACGTCGACCGGCACCACGCCCGGGTGCACCCGCGACGCGTCGCATGACGAACGCTACGTCGACTTCGTCTACCGGGCACTCCTCGGTCACGGCGCCACGCGGGCCCAGACGACGTTCTGGGCCGCGCTGTTCCCTCCGCCGACTCGGGAATCCTACGCCGGGCTCATCACGCACCTGACCGGGTCGTCGGCCTACCACACCGCGAGAATCGACCGTCTGTACCGTCGCATCGAGGGGCGTGCTCCGACCGCTGCGGAAATGCGGTTCTGGACGGTCCGACTCGAAAGAGCGACCACGACCGATCTCGCGGTGGATCTGCTCGCCGACGAGACCGCGGGCAGCGGGCCCACCACCCCGACCGCAACATGGCTCACTCGCCTCTACCACGTCGTGCTTTCGCGCTAACCGGACGCG
>CAZEAV010000190.1:1719-5974 GCA_964510215.1 uncultured Iamiaceae bacterium | reverse complement strand
GGCTGTGATCCACAAACAAGTTCACTTCCGCCCCGAAATTCTTGATATACCATTCGAAGACCGGCGGATCAGCAGCCTCGAACATCATTCGTTCAATGCCGAAGGCATTGACGAATGAAGAAATCACGTCCGTGCGCCACGCGCCCACTGATTCCGTCACGCCTTCTGATTCAAGAATGACCATGTCCGCACCTGCGTCGAGCGCAGCGCGGCCTCGTTGAATCGCGAATTCGACTGAACCGGTCCCTTCGGAGGCGAGCGATTCGACCGAGGAGGTTCCACCGGCGCCGAACTGGATCCCCACCTCGGCCTTCACCACCAGGCCCGTCTGCTTCGCGCGCTTGACGAGTCGCAGGAAGTCCGCTGTGGGGAGCGAAATCATCCCCGCGGACACCTCGACCACGTCGACCCCGAGGCTCGGCAGGGTGTCGAAGTACTGATCGACTGCCCGCGCGCCTTGCGTGACCACCGTTTCGATAAGACCCCCGGCACTCATGCGAACGTCGTGGTCGTGGCAAAGCTCCGAGAGCTTCCGCAATTGGTCGCGCGGTAGCAGCGCCAACGATGGTGCGGGAATCTTCAGCCAATCGACATAGGCGCCGGCCACGTCGAGCAAGTCGCTCACATGGCGAAGTCCGAACGTGTGGTAGTACGGCCCGCGGGCTTCAGTGATCCCGACGTCGCGAGGCTTCGCTGCCCGCTCATTCCTGCGCAGGAACGGCATTGCCCCTTCATCCCTTGCTGCCGTTCCGTCCTCCGAAGGTGGAACTGGTTGCCCCATCATTCACTCTCCCGTTGGATGTCTCTGGTGCCGCATGGGTGACGCGGATCTTTCTTGGTCTTGTTCCAGCGCGTCCAGGCACGCGGCGGGATCGCCGTCTTCCGCCAATGCCGCGATGGCTCCGAGGAGGTCTTCCTGCTGGCGCTCCGACAGAAGCCCCGACGTGACGCGGAAGAATTTCTCCTGCGCTTGGTCCCAGATGTGTTCATCGGCGCGGGGAACCGCGGCACGGGCGGATCTGACGGACCCGTCGTGGAACCAGACGTCGACCCTTGCCTCGTTCCGATCTGGGTAAGCCTCTTGAGCGCTGTCGTCCAGTTCCAGCACGGTCCGGCGGCACAATTCCCGGATGCGGCGCTCGCCCGTGGCGCGGGGACGCACATCATGGAGCGGGTCGGATATTTCCCCGGCGAGCGTCAACGCAACCGAATACTGCACGCTGTATTGGGCGGCCACGATTCCGTCCGGCTCGGGAATGTCGTTTTGTTGAAGGGCGCGACGCGATGTTCCGACGACGACTTTGGCAATAGCGTCTAGCGACTCGACGGAGAGCGCTGCGGCAGCCGCGATCGCCCCGTGCGCCGCGGCGCACGCCGCGTACGGCTTCAGATAGATGTCGTCGACCACGAATCCCGACTGCGCGGCGTCGAGCCTGCGATAGTCCGGGCGCTCGTCCGTGCTGAAGGCGGGGACAAAACCGAACGATCCCGCGATGGCCTCCGTCGGCCCGCTGAAACCGGACCGCTGCAGCAGCACGGCCAACAGTCCCGACTGGGCAGCGCGGCCCGCGTGCAGACGCTTCACTTCGCCCGAGCCGGTGCTGAAGGCCTTGATCCCGCCACCCAGCGACGCAGCAAGGCCGACAGCGCCCGGGTACATATCCGCGGGCAGGCCCAAGACTGTGCAGCAGGCGGCTGCTGCCGCCATCGGCCCGACCTGGCCCGTGGCATGAAAGCCCCGTTCGCCGAAGCCCAATCCCGTCGCCGCCGCGATACGTCCCATGGCTTCGTAACCGCTCAGCACCGCCAGCAGGACGGCGCGGCCGCTGGTCGTCGCAGTGCTGTCCGCCGCCGCGAAGACAGCGGGGATCACTACGCATCCCGGGTGCGTCATGGTGGGCAGATGCGTGTCGTCCAGGTCCAGGCCGTGAGTCGCCGTGCCGTTCACGAGCGCCGCCGACAGGGGCGGCACTGGGCCTTCGCGGCCGTACACGCGGGCTCCGGCTCCCCGGGTTGTTCGCATCTCCCCGGCGGCGTCGAGAACGTCAATCAACTGCCGCGTCCAAGGAAGTTGCATGCCGACCACGGCGCACGCGAAGTGATCGAGGACGACGGCCTGGCAGGCCGCGACTGTCGAGTCCGGCAGCTCCTCGAACGCCAGCGATGCGAGGGCGCCGTAGAACGCGCCTTCATGGTCGCTACCGAGGGTCTCCACGGGCTCCTGCTTCTGATCGGTTCCGTCGCAACACTGTCATACAATAATACAGTCATCTGAATCGCGGTCAAGAGCGGGAGCGGTGCGAATCGGCCACCACCACCCCGTCGGAATCGCTCCACAGCATCTGACCCGGTACGAAATGCACACCGCCGAAAATCACCGGCCGGTCGATTTCGCCGATCCCGTCTTGGCGCGGCTTTCGGGGGTTGGTGCCAAGTGCCTTGATTCCCAGTGGGATATGAGCAAGCTCATCGGAATCGCGCACGGCACCGTGAATCACCAACCCGCTCCAGCCGCGACTGGCAGCCATGCCGGCCGTGACGTCGCCCATCAGCGCGCACGCCAGCGAACCGCCGCCGTCGATGACCAATACTTGCCCGTCGCCTGGCTCCGCCAAGACACGCTTCACCAAGACTGTGTCGTGGAAGCATCGGACGGTGCGAATGCGTCCGCTGAACTCCTTGGCGGCCCCGAACTGACGGAACTGCGTCTCGCAGCTCCGATATGCTTCGGGGTGCTCGTCCATCAAATCGGCTGTGGTGCTCCCCACCGGGATACCTCCTGTTACTTGATCGCCATGGCGTTGGCCGGCGAACCTACGCCGCCCACTAAGTTCAACGGTTTGGCACTGAGGAAGAACTCGTAGACGCCGTCGTCTGCGCACGAGGCAGCAAGCTCTTCCAGATCCCCGAGTTCGCCGATGACGACCCCGAGGAGCGCGAGAAGCGGTCGATGCATCATTCCGTTATGGGAGGGGCCCGCGGGAGGCGGTGGTTCGTCAGGGTCGATCCAACCCGAATCCGGATTGACGGGCGTGGCTTCCAGGCCCGAGTTGTCGGCGGCGACCATGACGATCTGGTGGTCCCAGATCCACTCCAGCATCTCTTCAGACTGGATCAGCCCCGGGTTGCCAGAGCGACCCTTCCCCTTGGGCCTTTGCTCCAGCGGGAGGCTCAAGAAGAAGGGCACCCACCCCAGGCGCATCAGGATCATGTCCGCCGCTTGGATTTCGACGCCCTGAGCCGCCGCTACGTTGTCCAGGTCCTGCGGCGTCACCATGAAGTTGGTGCTCAAGTCGATCGGCTTTCCGAGGCCAGCGAAGTACCGACCGACATCGAGCAGGACGCCCCGGCCGACTATCCCTTTCTGCGCCAGCAGCTGGATGCCGAGGTCGGGCGAGTCCGGTTGGATATCGGAGTCTGGCACCCCACCGTAGAACCCGTACTTCGGATGTCTGATATGCCGGAGCCCGTCAACTTGCGTCGTCGCCTGGAGGTAGAAGGAGTCGAGCCAGTCGTCCCGGTGGTTCGGGTTGTTGGAAAAAACTTTGTGCTGCGTGGCCGGCCGCGTCCCCGCCGGACTGGGGACGAACGTGTTGATCGGATAGTCCAGGTTGAAGACGCGACCAGTCTTGATCAGGCCCGCCGCGGACGCGATCGTGCTGGGCGTCATGAAGTTGGCCGCACCCAATTGGTCGTGCTCGCCAAAGACGCCCCACGACGATCCAGGCGGTGCGTCGCGGCGGGCACGGAGCTGCTCATAGGTGGGTACTGATCGGTTACTCATCGAACTCCTTCTGGTGGTCGGCTGAGAACCTCAGCAGCCCTGTTCCCTCGGCATCGGCGGCGAATAGCGCGCGGACCGGCATGCCCACATGCAGCGCCTCCACGTCGATGTCGACGAGCTGCGTCAGCACTCTCGGGCCCTCGTCCAGCTCGACATAGGCATTCACCAGCGGCGGCGCCTCCCGATACCGAGCGGGCGGCCGCCGATTGACGGTGAAGCTGTAGACGACGCCGGTCCCGCTCACCTCCCGGAACTCGACCTCTTCGCCGGCACACCACGGGCACCGTGACCGCGGGTACCAGAAATAGCGCGCGCACCGCCGACACCGCGCGACGGAGAGGGTGCCCACCGCCGCGGACGCCCAGTATGGCGCGACCTCGTCACCGGCAGGGATGTCTGGTACCGGAAGTGATGTCATGCCGGCCTCCCATTCGTCGTCGCGTCTTCCCTGCCCAAGATGAGAGTCGCGGC
>CAZEAV010000190.1:0-1709 GCA_964510215.1 uncultured Iamiaceae bacterium | reverse complement strand
GTACCCAACGAGTGCCCTTGGCCCTGGACTAGGGCGAGCTCGCAGTCCGGCACCTGCACTTCGGGGGCGGCCTCCTCCCGAAGCTGGCGAACGGCTTCGATCGTGCGGGCCATGCCACCGCGCCGGTCAGGGTGGTTGTTGCACAGCCCCCCGCCGTCGGTGTTGATCGGCAGCCGACCGTGCGGGGCCAGTAATGCGCCCTCTTCGATCAGGCGACCCGCGCGGCCGCGTTCGCAGAGGCCGAGGTCTTCCAAGGTCAACAGCACCGTGATCGTGAACGAGTCGTAGATCGAGGCATATCCGATATCGCTGATCGACACACCCGCCGCATCGAGCGCGCGGGGACCCGACGCGGCGGCCCCCGTGATGGTGAGATCGACGGGGCCACCCCCGGGCACGCGCAGCGACTCTCCGTGTCCCAGCACGCGAACTCCGCGCCGTCCGAGGCCGCGCGCCACCTCCGGCGCGGCAATCACCACCGCACCGCCGCCGTCGGTCGTCACGCAGCAGTCGAGACGATGCAGCGGGTCGCTGATGAGCGGGGAGTCCAGGACGTCGTCCACCGTGACCGGCTCGCGATAGAGGGCGTTCGGGTTGAACTGCGCGTGGTAGGCAGCGGCGACGCGGATCTGGGCCAACTGCGCGCTGGTCGTGCCGTACTCGTACATGTGGCGCCGAGCGGCCAGAGCGTACCCGGATACCTGCGAAAGCTCGTACACCGTCTCGAAAGCCGCCTGCGGGACGGCATTTCGGAACGAATACGGGGCCGACCGCGGCAGGCCGCCCATGGCCACCAGTGCGACTCGGCATTGGCCCGTGGCGATGGCCATCGCCGCATGCCCGATCTGCGATATAGGAGACGCTCCCCCGACGTCGGTGGAATCGAAGAACCGGACCCCCCGCAGGCCGAGATGATCGGCCATCGACGCGATGTTGATGCCCTGGTGCATGCCCGCGTAGCAGAACCCATCCACGTCGTCGACGCCGAGACCCGCATCCGCCAGAGCTCCGTACGCCACGTCGGCAATCACCGACGGCACCGTCCGGCCAGGAAGTATCCGGGCGGGGTGTTCGAAGGCACCGACGATCAGGGCGGCTGCTGGCGCTCCCGTCACCGTGTTTCACCGAGGCCCAGCAGGCCTCGGGCATTGCCGCCCACCATCTTTTGGACGTCCGCCGGCGGTCGCCCCTTGTCCAGGAACTCCCGAACGATCCGTCGAAAACCAGTGACAGGCAGCGGGTTCTTCTTCTGGCCGTAATCGGACGAGATGATCGTGTTCTCCACGCCGACCGCATCGATGTACGCGTCGAGCTCCCCCGCCGCCATGTGGCGGCGAGCCACCGCGATGCACTGCTCGATCATGGCGCCCTGGCGTACCCATTGCTGAGTGCGCTCGGGAGTGGCGCCGACCACGAAGGACGGATGGCTCACCACGATCCGTCGCACCCCGGCACTGACGGCTGCTGGAATCAATGCATCCACCTCGTCCGCGCCCAGGTGCCCGCAGTTGAGCACCGCGTCCTGTTCCGCGATCACGTCGAGCACCTCGTGGACTTCACGTCGGATGTCGCCCGCGCCGTCGAAGATGGACTGCGGCTCGTCGGGGCGCAGCCGGATGGCGGCGTTGCTGAAGGTTCTGACGCTCGCGTGCTCGCGATTGGCATGCGCATGGGACGACAGGGTCGGAAACCACACGACCCGGCCGCCC
>CAZEAV010000189.1:0-5980 GCA_964510215.1 uncultured Iamiaceae bacterium | reverse complement strand
CCTTTTCGGGCCGCTCGGCGTCGATCGGGTCTGCGGGCTGCTCCTCGACGTCCAACAGGTCGAAGACCCGTTCGGCGGACGCCACCCCGGACTGGATGATCGTCGCCATCGAAGCCATCATCGCCAGCGGCCGGGTGAATCGCCGCGAGTACTGGATGAACGCCTGGATGTCGCCGATCGAGATCTGTCCCGAAGCCACGCGGAGTCCGCCGACCACCGCGATCACCGCGAAGTCGAGGTTGCCCAGGAACATCATGAACGGCTGGATGAGGCCGGCCAGGAACTGGGCCCGGTAGCTGGCGTCGTACAGGCCACGGTTCTTCTCGGCGAAGTCGGCCTCGCTGGCAGCGGTGCGGCCGAAGACCTTCACCAGGGCGTGGCCGGTGAACACCTCTTCCACGTGGGCGTTCAGATCACCGGTGAACCGCCACTGATCCACGTAGCGGTGCTTGGACCGCCGGGTGATGAACCGCACGATCAGCAGGGACACCGGGATGATCACCATCGAGAGCAGGCCCAGCACCCAGTCGATCACCAGCATGGCGGTGACCACCCCGATGATCGTGAGCGACGCCGTGAGGACCTGACTCATCGACTGCTGCATGGACTGGCCGAGGTTGTCGATGTCGTTGGTGACGCGGCTGAGCAGGTCGCCCCGGGGCTGCGCGTCGATGTAGGGGAGCGAGAGGCTGTTGATCTTGTCCTCGACCTGCACCCGCAGCCGCTGCATGGCGCGCTGGACGACGTTGGCGATGAGGTAGGACTGCGCCCACTGGAACACCGCGGAACCCAAGAACACCGCGATCGCGAAGGCGAGGATCTTCTCGAAGTGGTGCCAGTCCATGTGGTTGTGGATGAAACCGGTGACGATCACATCCGTCGCGGACCCGAGGATCTTGGGCCCGAGCACCGACAGTCCGACCCCGATGCACGCCGCGGCCACCAGAACGGCCGCGGTCCAGCGATCAGGTCCGATCAGCGCGACGATCCGGCGCGTCGTCCCGGTGAAGTCGCGGGACTTCTCCGCGGGCATGCCGCCGGCGAAGTGCCCGCCGGCGAAGCGACGGCCGGTGGTCTGTTGATTCTGCTGGATTTCGGGTTCGCTCACACCGCACTCTCCGAGCGGAGCTGGGAGTCCACGATCTCGCGGTAGGTGGCACAGGTGTCGAGGAGACCCTCGTGGGTACCCAGGCCCACGTTCCGGCCGTCCTCGAGGACGAGAATCTGGTCCGCGGATTTGATGGTCGAGACCCGTTGGGCGACGATGACGACCGCGGCGTTCATCGTGTGGGGGACGAGCGCCTGGCGGAGTCGGGCCTCGGTCGCCAGGTCCAGCGCGGAGAACGAGTCGTCGAACAGGTACACGTCGGGCCGCCGGACCAGTGCCCGAGCGATCGCGAGCCGTTGTCGTTGCCCGCCCGACACACTCGTGCCGCCCTGGTCTATGCGGGCGTCCAGGCCGCCGGGCATGGCCGCCACGAACTCGCCGGCCTGGGCGACCGACAGCGCCTCCCAGAGGTCGTTGTCGGTCGCGTCGGGTTTCGCGAACCGCAGGTTCGACGCCACGGTGCCCGAGAACAGAAAAGGATGCTGGGCAACCAACCCGACGCGCGCCCACAGCTCCTCCAGGTCCAGCTCGCGGACGTCGATGCCGTTCAGGCACACCGAGCCGGCCGTGGCGTCCATGAGGCGGGGGATGAGGTTGATCAGCGTGGTCTTCCCCGATCCGGTCGAACCGATGATCGCGGTGGTGGTGCCCGGTGCGGCGACGAGGTCGATGTCGCTGAGGACCGGCACCTGCGCGCCCGGGTAGGAGAAGCCGAGGTCGTGCAGTTCGATGGTGGCGTGCTCGCCGGTGAGGGGAACCGGATTCGGGGGTGTCCCGATGGTGGACTCGGTGTCGAGCACCTCGGCGATCCGGTCGGCGCACACCGTGGCCCGGGGAGCCATGATCGCGAGGAACATGGCGAGCATCACCGACATCAGGATCTGGATGAGGTAGGTCAAAAAGGCGATGAGCGCGCCGATGCTCAACGAGTGGTCGTCGATCCGGCCGGCCCCGAACCACAGCACCGCGACGGTCGACCCGTTCATCACGACCAGTACCACCGGGAACATCAGCGCCTGCCAGTGGCCGGCTCGCAGACCCGTTCCGGTGAGCGCGTCGTTCACGCCTTCGAAACGTCGCCGCTCGGCGGGCTCGCGCACGAACGCGCGCACGACGCGGATGCCGGTGAGCTGTTCGCGTAGGACCCGGTTCACGTCGTCGATCCGGAGCTGCATCTGGCGGAACTGGGGGATCATCCGGGACACCACGAATCCGACGCCGATGGCCAGAGTGGGAACGGCGACGACCAGAATCCAGGAGAGTCCCACGTCTTCGCGCAGCGCCATGATCACGCCGCCCACGCACATGACCGGTGCGACGATGGCCAGTGAACACAGCATCACCACGAACATCTGCACCTGATAGACGTCGTTGGTGTTCCGATTGATCAGCGACGGCGCCCCGAAGTTGCCCACCTCGCGCGTGGAATAGGCGGCGACCTGGTGGAACATGTCGTCCCGTACGTCTCGCCCGAAGGACATCGACACTCGGGCCGCGTAGAAGATGGCGATGCAGGCACAGATGATCTGCACGAACGACGCGGCCAGCATGAGCCCGCCGTGCGCCCAGATGTAGCCGTTGTCGGTGCGCAGGATGCCGAAGTCGATGATGTTCGCGGTGATCCCGGGCAGCAGCAACGTCGCGATCGCCTGTGCCGATTGGAAGACCACCAACAGGGTGAGGTCCCTTTTGTAGCGCGGCAGGTAGGTGCGCAGCAGCCGAAAGAGCATGACCAGGCGAATCTAACCGGTCTGGAAGACTGAGCCCATGCTGGGGTTCCACCGGTGGTTCGCATGGGTCGTGGTGGGTACCAACGGCCTGGTGGGCGCCTGGGCGTTGCTGGCGCACTACCGACCGAGGTGGCGGAGTCGGGCGATGTGGTGGTCGGTGCTGGTCGCCGAGGCGACCATCGCCATCCAGGTGCTCAGCGGCGTGTGGTTGATCGCGATCTCCCACCTGGGTGCCCGAGATTTCCATGCGTTCTACGGGTTCGGCACCGTCATCGCCGCGGTGATCATCTACAGCTACCGACCCCAACTCAGACACGTCAAGTACCTGCTGTACGGCCTCGGCAGCCTGTTCCTGATGGGGATGGCCCTGCGGGCCGTGCAGGTGGGTTGACCGCTTCTTTATGGGTTGCGGCTACATTCTGTGACGTGGCCACCAACAAAAAGAACGCCGCCAAGAACGCGAAGGCGTCCGCGCGCGTCCGCGCGGTGCAGCAACAGAAGCGTCAGCGGATGCAATGGTCGATCGGCATCATCGCCATCGTGGTGATCGGCATCGTCGTGCTGGTGGTGGCCAAGGCCAACAAGAACGACGCGACGACGAAGACGGCCTCCACGACGCCCAAAGCTGCCCCCGCGTCGATCACGACCGACCTCGCCTCGGTGCCGCTGTCGGCGATCGCCGCAGCCCACAAATCGGGAACGCCGGCGAATTCGGTGAAGCCGATCACCGACGGCAAGCCCAGAATGAAGGCCGGCAAGCCCGAGGTGCTCTACATCGGTGCCGAGTTCTGTCCGTACTGCGCGGGAGAACGCTGGGCGCTGGTGACGGCCCTTTCCAAGTTCGGGAACTTCTCTGGCCTGAAGACGATCCACTCTTCGGAGAGCAACGTGCCGACGATGTCCTTCGTCGGGTCGAAGTACACCAGCAACTACGTGGCCTTCACCCCGATCGAGTTGCAGGACCAGAATCACCAGCCGCTCGAGAAGGCCACAGACGCGCAACTGAAGCTGTTCCAGCAGCTCGGCGGCGGTTCTTTCCCGTTCATCGATTTCGGTGGGAAATTCATGCAATCGGGAGGCTCGGTCGATGTGACGAACCTGGTCGGCAAGGACCAGACCGACATCGCCCGGAAGCTCGCGGCGTCCACCACGTCTGACACCGACCAGAAGAGCCTGCAGGGGAACGTCAACGCCGTGACGGGTGAGTTCATCTCCTCGATCTGCAAGCTCACGGACAACCAGCCGGCCAAGGTGTGCAAAGCGTTTCCCCAGACGTGAGTCGGACGGCCGGCCGATACGGGGTCGCCGCCACCGTCCTGAACCTCATCGGGCTCGGGCTGGCGATCTATCTGACCGTCGAGCACTATTCGGCGTCGCCGAGTTTTCTGTGCCCGGCCAACTCGACGATCAACTGCGAGAAGGTCACCACCTCGAGCTATGCCACCTTCGCCGGCGTGCCGGTGGTGTTGGCCGGTCTGGTCTACTTCGTGGTGTCGATCGGGCTCCATCTCCCCGCCGCGTGGCGTTCGCCCAGCGCCTGGTTGCGGCGGGCACGGTTCGCGTGGGTGGCTGTTGGCATGATCAGCGTGTTCTGGCTGATCCGGGCCGAACTCGAACTCGGCGCCATCTGCATCTACTGCACCGGTGTCCACATCGTGACGTTCCTGCTGCTGGTGCTCACCGCCATCGGGTCGGCGTCGTTGCTTCCCGACGATGACGGGGACGACGACTCCGACGAGCAGGTCGTGTCCCGTCCGCCGGACCAAGCGGTGGTCTGAGAACTCCAGCCGTGCTCACCGGGTGTGTGGCCGCCGCGGCGGTGGTGCTGGCGATCGCCGGTGTCGCAAAACTCGCCAAGCCTGCGGTCACCGCGGAGGCGATCCGGGCCGCGCGGCTTCCCTCCTCCGCTGCCGCGGTCACCGCGCTCGGGTTCGTCGAGCTGGTCCTGGGGGTCTCGGTGGCGGTGTGGTCACCACGCCCGGGCGCGGGGTTGCTCGCCGCGTTCTACGTGGGATTCGCGTTGTTCTCGTGGCGTCTGCTGATCGTCCGCGGACCCTCGGCGTCGTGTGGTTGTTTCGGCCAACGTGACGCGCCGATCGGTGTCGAGCACGTCGCGGTGAATCTCGTCGTGGCAGTACTGGCGGGTGCCACGGCCGCCGGTGTGGGCGGAGGCGGCGTCGATCCGGTCGCCACCGTCGTGGGGACCGTGGTACTTCTGGCGCTCCTGGCCGGGGTTCCCGTCCTCCGGGCGCGCCGGGGCTGAGCGGCCAAGGGGCCGGTTCAGTCGGCGAGACGCTTTTCGAGCTTGTCCAGCTCTTCGGCCAGGGCGTCCGGCAGGCGCTCGCCGATGAACGCGAAGTGGTCGTTGATCAGCGGAATCTCGGCACGCCAGGAGTCCGAGTCGACGCGTAGCAACTCCGCCAGCGTCGCGTCGTCGAGGTCGAGCCCGTCGGTATCGAGCGATTCCGGCGTCGGCACCAGCCCGATCGGTGTGGTGTCGGCGGTGGCGGACGGGTCACCTTCCACCCGTCGCAGGATCCAGTCCAGCACCCGGGTGTTCTCCCCGAAGCCCGGCCACAGGAACGAACCGTCCTCGCCTTTTCTGAACCAGTTCACCCAGTAGAGCTTGGGAAGTTTGTCGTCGTCACCGGTCGTCCCGATGTCGAGCCAGTGCGCCATGTAGTCGCCCGCGTTGTACCCGATGAACGGGCGCATCGCGAACGGATCGAAGCGGACCTCGCCGACGGTGCCCGCCGCGGCAGCGGTCTTCTCCGAGGACATGATCGACCCGCAGAACACGCCGTGGGTCCAGTCGTTCGCCTCGGTCACCAGCGGCACGTTCGTGGCCCGTCGGCCGCCGAAGAGAATGGCCGAGATCGGCACCCCAGCCGGGTCCTCCCATTCCGGTGCGATCACCGGGCACTGGGACGCCGGGGCCGTGAAGCGGGCGTTCGGGTGCGCGGCGGGGGCGTCCGCGTCGGGCGTCCAGTCGTTGCCGCGCCAGTCGATGAGATGCGCCGGTGGCTCTTCGGTGAGCCCTTCCCACCAGATGTCGTCGTCGTCGGTACGGGCGACGTTGGTGAAGATGCAGTTGGCGTCCAGGCTGCGGAGCGCGTTGTAGTTGGTCTTCTCGCTGGTGCCC
>CAZEAV010000188.1:0-6011 GCA_964510215.1 uncultured Iamiaceae bacterium | reverse complement strand
CGCCCACGTATCTGGAGAAATCCAACGCCCCGATCATCCACGCCGCCCTGCGGCTGGATCGCGACACGCCGGCGTTCGATCTGGGTGGCGGCGTCCGGTCGGGGGTCGGGGCGCTGCGATCGGCGCTCCGCGGTACCGAGACGATCCTGGTCACCGCCGCAGACATCCGCACCGGGAATCCGACCTCCCAGGACGAATCGGCCGGTGGCGATGCCGGCACCGCCGTCCTGGTCGGCGACGACACCGAGGGTGCGCTGATCGCCGAGGCGATCGGCGCCGGCTCGGCCACCCGGGAGTTCCTCGACACCTGGAAGGTCCCCGGTGAGCGGGGAATCCGCCACTGGGAAGACCGATTCGGTGAAACCCGATACGGCCCCCTTGCGGCGGATGCCTGGGCGTCGGCCATCAAGGATGCCGGCATCTCCGCCGAGGACGTCGACACCCTCGTCGTGTCCGGCGCGCACGCCCGGGCCGTCAAGTCCGTGACCCGCACGCTCGCGGCAACCGTCGCTTCGGTCGCCGACGATCTCGCCGCGACCGTCGGCCAGGCCGGCACCGCCGACGCCGCTCTGCGCCTGACGAGCGCCCTGGAGGCCGCTGCACCGGGGCAGATCATCGCGTTGGTGTGCCTCGCGGACGGCGTGGACGTCCTGGTGTTCCGGACGACCGATGCGATCGCCACATGGAAGGCGTCCCGGCCGGTCGCCGCGCAGATCGCGTCGGGTGACCCGTCGCTGTCCTATGCCAAGTTCCTCGCCTGGCGAGGGGCGGTCACCCCCCAGCCCCCGAACCGTCCCCTCCCGGCACGCCTGTCGGCAGCCGCGGCCGGCCGGAGCGTGGACTGGAAGTACGGGTTCGTCGGTTCCCGGGACCGGGCGTCCGGCGCGGTGCAGCTCCCGCCGGCCCGGGTGAGTTTCGACGGTGGGAACGTCGACGATTTCGACCCGATCCCGATGGCCGACACCCCCGGCACCATCGCCACCTTCACGGTCGACCGACTGGCCTACTCGCCGTCGCCACCGGTGATCTTCGCGGTGGTCGACTTCTCCGGCGGCGGCCGCCTCCCCGTCGAGCTGACCGACACCACACCCGACGAGGTCGCCATCGGCGACCGGGTCGAAATGACGTTCCGTCGGCTGAACACCGCAGACGGCATCGCCAACTACTTCTGGAAAGCGCGTCCGGTCCGCTGAGGCCCTCGGACGTCACGCGTACGAGAGGAAATCATGGGATCACACGGCATCACCGACCGGGTCGCCATCGTCGGGATGAGCTGCACCCCGTTCCGCGAGCACTGGAACCGCAGCGCGGACGACCTGCTC
Organism: uncultured Iamiaceae bacterium; assembly: GCA_964510215.1. Taxonomy (GTDB): domain Bacteria; phylum Actinomycetota; class Acidimicrobiia; order Acidimicrobiales; family Iamiaceae; genus JAFDWI01. The sequence continues at coordinate 4,689 of CAZEAV010000188.1, read as the reverse complement.
ATCGACGCCGCGCAGGCCGCCTATGCCTCGGCGGGAATCACCCAGGACGACCTCGACGCCTGTTGGTACGGCACCGCCCAGTCCGGCATGTCCGGGGTTTCGCTCGCCGCGCCTCTGAAGCTGCATCACACACCGGTCACCCGCGTGGAGAACATGTGCGCGACGGGTTCGGAGGCGCTGCGCCAAGCCGCGTATGCGGTCGCATCGGGCGCCTATGACACCGCGCTGGCGATCGGGGTGGAGAAGGTGAAGGACTCGGGCTATCAGGGTCTGAACGCGTTCCCGATTCCCAACGACGGCACGAACCGCACGCTGACCGCAGCGGCCATGTTCTCCCTCGTGCTGCCCGCGTACGCCGAGAAGTACGGGGTGGACATCGACGAGCTCCGGCGGGTCGTGGCGAGGATCGCGTCGAAGAACCACGCGAACGGCGTGCACAATCCCCTTGCCCAGTTCCGGCGGGAGATGAGCGTGGACGCCATCTGCAACATGGCTGCGGTTGCCGGCAGGCTCGGCGTGTTCGACTGCGCCGGCGTCGCCGACGGATCCGCCGCGGCAATCGTGGTCCGGGCTGAAAACGCCCACCGTTACACCGAGCACCCGCTCTACATCAAAGCGCTCTCGGTTGTGGCCGGTGACGGATCGGGGCTGCTGGACCCGACCTACGACTACACCACCTTCCGTGAATGCAAGGCAGCCGCGGACGATGCCTATGCCCAGGCAAACATCGAAGACCCGCGTGCCGAGCTTGCGCTCGCGGAGGTGCACGACTGTTTCACCCCGACCGAGCTGGTACTGATGGAAGATCTCGGTTTCGCCGAGCGCGGCACCGCGTGGAAGGAAGTCGAAGCCGGAACCTTCGACCTGCACGGCGAGCTACCGGTGAACACCGACGGCGGCCTGAAGAGCTTCGGCCATCCGGTAGGCGCGTCGGGACTGCGGATGATCTACGAGGCATGGTTGCAACTGCGTCACGAAGTGCCGCCCGAGCGAGCGATCGACAACGACCGGACCAAAGCCCTCACGCACAACCTGGGCGGCTACCCGGGAGAGATGGTGTCCTTCGTGGGGATCTTCGGTTCCGAGCTAGACGCCTGAGCCCGGACCCCTCGACCGTGACCGACCCGGTGATCAGACCCGGTCGTCGACCAGGGCTCCCGCGAGGAGCTCGTCGAACCGCTCGACGTCCTCACACGGGTCGTCGATACCGCGGCGCGGTGCGGTCGGCGCGAGATGCCGCTGCACGAAGAGACGGGCGACCAGCGCCTTGCGCCCCACCGGCGTCCAACCAAGTCTTTTCTCTGCGCCGGACTGGGCCACCAGCAGCGCCGCGGACCACACATCGGCCAGATATTCGGTGAGGGGGAACAACTTCGCCTCCGCGGCGTCGCCTTCCAGACATTTCCAGTGCTCGATCGCGTCGGCCACGTCATCGACGGCGGCGCCGACCGATTTCTCGGTGGCCGGGTCGTCGCCGGGGGCCTGATCCAACAGTTCGCGGAACCGCTCGATCAGCGCGACGTCTCCCTGGTTGCGACGGATGCCCCGTGCCACGTCGAGGCACAGGATGTTGTCCGGGCCCTCCCACACCGGGTTCACCTGTGCGTCGCGCAGGATCCGGGCCACCGGCCAGTCCTCGATGTAACCGTTGCCACCGTGCAACTCGATCGCATCGGACGCCGCGGTGATGCCGAGGCGCGCCACGCGCATCTTGACCACGGGCGCACTAAGGCGGAGCCGCGTCTGACAGAACCCTTCGAACACCAGCGCCTGCGCGGCTTCGATCTCGACGATGAGCTCGGCCAACTTGCGCTTGGCGAGCGGCTGGTCGATGACCGCTTTGCCGAACGCCTCCCGGGCACGGCAGTAGCAGATCGCTTCGACCAGGGCGCGACGGGCGCAGCCCAGACCCATGTTCGCGATGCCGATCCGGGCGCCATTGGTGAGCGCCATCAGCCCGCCGAGGCCGCCCCGGAGCCGCCCGTCGCTGGACGCGGGCGCAGCGGACTCCTCGCGGCGCTCGAGCAGCCAGCCTTCGGCGTCCACGAGTTCGGCTTCGCCCGATGGCACCGACTTCGTGCCGAGCTTGTCCTTGAGCCGCCGGACATGCACGCCGTTCGGCGTACCGTCCATCCGCTCGCGCAGCACCAGAAAGCTCTTCACCTCCTCTGACCCCTCGATCTTCGCGAGCACGATGAACGTGGCGGAATGGGCGTTCGACACGAACCACTTCACCCCGTTCAGCAGGTAGTGGTCGCCTTCGGGCGTCGCTGCCGTCTCGACCGCGCGCAAATCCGCGCCACCGGAGCGTTCGGTGAACATCTGGGCCGTCGTGGCCGTGCCGTCTTCGGCGCTGAGCAGTTCCGCCACCCGGGCCTGCACGTGCTCGGGCGCAAATGCCTCGGAAAGGCGCGCGACCATGTCGCGCCCCGTACCCACCGAACAGTAGATCCCGACGTCGGCCTGACTGAGGAGATAGCCCCAGGCCGCGGTCATCAGATTGGGGTCGACGCCGGCGTCGGCGGCTTTCGTCCGGAACGTGTCGGACGAGAAGTTGTCACCCTCCACGGCGGCCCGGGAGGCCTGGAAGGCGGGCGGCAACACGACCCTGCCGGCTTCGTTCCCCCAACGGTCGTACCGTTCCAGATACGGCGGGTGCCGGTCGATCTCGACCGCCCACCGGGCGACGGGCCCGCCCATGAGGGCGCCGATCCTTCGCAGGTGCGGTTCGGCCCACGCCTTCGCAGCGTCGTCGTAGTGCGCGGCGACCAGAAACTGCAGCGTCGGGTCGCTGTCATACCAGTTCAACCCGACCGCGGAGTGGTACCGGTCGGTTGCATAACGTCGGCTCCGGTCGGGGGTCGTCGAGTCGTTCATCGTCTCGGTCATCGGGGACTCCTTCCATCCCGGTCGGGCGGGGTCGTCGACCCTTCACGGTACCCGAGAGCACCGTGCATTCTCCCGCCGTGGCCACCGGTGCCGCGCCGGACCGATGCGGTCGAGCGCGCCGGTGCGTCGTTAGGGTCACCCGACATGGACGTCGCTGTCAGTGGCCGGTGCGCGCCGCGGTATGCCCACGTCCGTGAAGCGTTCACCGCCAACTTCACCGATCGGGGCGAGGTGGGCGCGGCGGTGTGCGTCATCGACCACGGTGAGACGGTCGTGGATCTTGTCGGCGGCTGGGCCGACGCGAACCGGTCCCAACCGTGGAGTCACGAGACGATCTGTGATTTCTACTCGGTGGGCAAAGCGCTGCTCGGCCTCCTGTTGCTGCAACAGGTCGATGCCGGCCGGGTCGCCCTGGACGACCCCATCGGTAAGGTCTGGGAAGAGTTCGCCTGCGCCGGCAAGGAACGCGCCACGATCCGCCAGGCCCTGTGCCACGAGGCCGGTGTACCCGGCATCCGCGAGCCACTCACCAATGCGGACCTGTTCGACTGGGACACCATGACCGCGGCGCTCGCCGCCACGCCGGCCTGGTTCGTACCCGGTTCGCGCCACGTCTACCACACCAACACCTACGGGCATCTGATCGGCGAGCTGATCCATCGGACGTCCGGCCGAATGCCGGGCGAGGCCCTCGCCGCACTGGCCGGTCCGCTCAACGCGGATGTGTTCTTCGGCGTCCCCGAAGCCGAGCAGAAGCGGTGCGCGGAGGTGATGTGGGAGCCTTCGCAGACCATTCCCGAGCTGACCTATGACGATCTCGCCCGCCTCACCGGTGACACGGCGATGGTCGCGGCGAGCTACTTCAACCCGCCGGGCTATGCCTCGATCGGCGTCGTCAACACACCCGAATGGCGCCATGCGCAGATCGGGTCCACCAGCGGGCACGGATCGGCCACGGGCATCGCCCGGATGTACGAAGCATTGCGTGAACCGGGGAGGCTCCTGTCGGACGAACTGCTCGCCGAAGCGACCCGGCCGGCTTCGACGGGCCCCTGTCCGGTGCTCGGCGAGACCGTGACCTTCGGGCTCGGCTTCACGCCGACCACGAAGCGTCGCCCACTGGGGCCGAACGCAGGCGCCTTCGGCCATTTCGGCACCGGCGGTTCGCTGGGCTTCTGCGACCGCGTCGGCGGCATCGCGTTCGGGTACGTGATGAACCGGGTGATCCCCCGCTGGCAGTCCAGTTGCAACCGGGCGTTGATCGACGCGGTGTACGCGTCGGGCTGATCAGACCTCGCTGCCCGCGAGGACGTCCTCGGCCACTTCAGCCACGTCGGTGATGTCCTGCCCGCCGGCGGGTAGGGGCGGCTCGCCCCGGTCGGCGGCCGCCAACGCCCCATGCACGGTGCTCAGGGCCAGCGCCGCGGCCACCAGGCACGCCGCGCCGATGACGAAGGGCAGGGTTGCGTCGTAGCGCTCGACCAGCTTGGAGGCGACGAACGGCGCCAGGCCACCGCCGATGAACCGCACGAAGTTGTAGGTCGCCGATGCGACCGGGCGTTCCACGGGCGCGGTGGACATCACCGCGGTGGTGACCAGGGTGTGGTTCATCCCCACGACGAGGCCCGATGCGACGACCGCCACGATCACGACACTCTTGTGATCCCAGAAGATGCCGATGGCCGCCACGTCGGCCGCCATGAGCGCGAAGTTCACGTACAGGGTCTTCGCGGTCCCGAAGTGCGCGCGGAAGTACGGGGCGCCCCAGATGGCGAAGATGGCGACGAACACGCCCCACCC
>CAZEAV010000187.1:0-6035 GCA_964510215.1 uncultured Iamiaceae bacterium | reverse complement strand
CGTGCAGTTCGCCATCACGTTTGCGCCCGGTGTGTCCGGGTCGGTCTCGTCGACCATCTCTCCCGACTCCCCGTACAGTTCATAGCCGAGTCCGGGACTGACGATCTGGGCCGGCGCGTGCGTGAGCGGGTATTCGAGAACGGCCGACTCGCCGTCATGGAACGAGTGGGACACCTCGCCGATCTGGTTGCCTTCGTCCCACACCGTCAGGCGGTAGGTCCCGCCCGCTTCGACCGTCACGGGAATTTCGACGGTGCACCCTTGCATGTACGTGGTCCCGATGGTGCCGCCCTCGTCGAGCGGCTCCACCGTCGTCGTCGGCGTCTCGGTCGTCGGCGTCTCGGTCGTCGGCGTCTCGGTCGTGGGCGTCTCGGTCGTCGGGGCCGAAGTGCTCGTGCTCGGGGCTTCCGTCGACGTGGGGGTCGCGGCGCCGACCGGTCCGACGAGTGCGGCGACTGCGATGCCCGCGGATACGAGGCCTGCCAGCGCCACGGACGTGGTGCGGCGATGCGGAAGCGCGGGTGATTTCATGATGTCCCTCCCTGGGGCGGTTTCGGACGCGACCGGATTCAGGCCGCGCAGCAACGGTACGTGTGACCGACCGCGCGATGTGGGCGCCCGAATCGCGCGCCCACCGCGACCCCGTCGAACGCCGGGTCCTAGTGTGGCAGTGTGGCCGACGCGTTGTTCGAGATGCTGGGTGGCGGACGCTTCGAGCCGACCGGTTTCGCTCGTGGGCCGTGGTCGCCGGACGCGTTGCACGGCGGCCCGACCGCGGCGCTGGCGGCGCGCGCGGCGGAGCAGCAGCTCGCCGAGAGCTTCCGCGGGCCGTGGTTCCCCACCCGGTTCACGCTCGACCTCGAACGCCCGGTGCCGCTGGCCCCCCTGCGTGTTTCCACCGCCGTCGCGCGTCCGGGTCACAAGGTGCAGATCGTCGAGGTGACGATCTGCAACGACGCCGACGAGCGGTTGGCGCGGGCGTCGGTGGTGGCGATCCGCCACCGTCGACTCGAGAAACCCGCGGACCTGATCGGACCCGACGACGCGCCACCTCCACCCCCTCCGGACGAACCGTCCAGTTTCGAGGGCTGGGGATTCCCGGCGTCGGATGTGACCTACCATCTCCATGCCACCGAGCACCGGTTGGTCGAAGGAGCAATCGGTCGGCCGGGTCCGGTCACCGACTGGATCCGTCTCGTGGTCCCGGTGGTCGAGGGAGAGGGACCCTCCGCGTTCCAGCGGGTGGTTGCCGCGGCGGACTTCCTCAACGGTGTGTCCTGGGTACTGTCGGGCGCGGACTGGATCTTCATCAACCCGGACCTCACCGTCACGCTGCATCGTCTTCCCGCCGGTGACCAGATCGCCGTGGACGCGGTGACCCGGGTCTCGGACACGGGCACGGGCACGGCCGAAGCCGACCTGTTCGACAGCCGCGGCCGAATCGGACGGGCCGTGCAGACCCTGCTCATCGAACACCGCTGATCGCAACGGCGCGCCCCGTGTCGGTGAAGGCGGCCTGCGCCCGGTAGCGGCCGGCGGACACCGGATCCGGGAGGCGGGGAGTGGTACCCATTGCCCGGTCACGCCCGCATGGCCGACCATGGTGGGCGACATCGGATCGGAACGAAAAGTCCGATTCGGAATCCCGGCCCGCGGAATCGTGCACCACCGCCGCTAGCCTGATGTTACGGTTTTGTGACGAACACCGGAGGACCCTGGGAGGGGACCATGCAGCGATTACTCCTCATGAGCGTCGTGGTGGTGTTCGCGGCGACCGCCTGTGCAGGAGGGTCCGGGAGCGCCACGACCGACCCGGGATCGCAATCCCCGAACCCGACGTCGGTGTCGTCGCCCCACGCGTCCACGACCACCACGTCGACGACGACCCCGAAGCCCGACCATGCCACGGGGTCGACCGAACCGGAGGGTTCGAAGCCCACGTCGCGCCCGGACACGACCCGTCCGACCGGATCCTCGCCGGGAACGGCGACGACCACGCACCGATCCACGAATCCCACGTCCCCGCCCGGAACGGTTCCCCGGACGGCCACCGGGCCCACCGGGCCCACCGGGCCGACGATCGGCCCGGACACGGTCAAGCGCTGTGTCAACCACGTGATCGGCTACCGCGTCGACTATCCGGTGAGCTGGTGGGAACAGGCCGAAGCCGGCGGGCCGGTGGGTGCCAACGGGCGCTGTCGGGATTTCGCAGCGAGCCGCAATTCGTTGGCGCACCCCCAGGGCACCGACTTCTACGACATCGAACTGCGGGTCTACCCGGACACCTCCGTCGACGAATTGATGGGTGACTGGTTCACAGGGCCCAACGTCACCACGACATCGGGGACCATCGGCGGCTACGACGCGACGATCGTGGCCGGTACCAGTCCGACCGGCGTCCGATTCCAGGACTGGCTGTTCACGGTGGGCGACGCCGCCGTGGACATCAGTGTCCTGCCCGACAAGCCCGACGCGAACGTAGCGATCTATGTGGCCCACGAGCTCGCCGACACCCTCGTGATGGGTTGACCGGCGCACGCCGTGCCGACGGAGTCGCTACGGTCTGGCCCGTGTACCCGGGGACCATCGCCGCAACCGATCCTGACCGGATCGCTTGTGTCATGGCCGATACCGGCGAGACGCTCACCTACGGCGAGCTCGACGACCGCGCAAGACGACTCGCGAACGTCTTCCGTGGCCTCGGCCTCGCTCCCGGTGACCACGTCGCCATGTGTGTGGAGAACCAGATCCACTTTCTCGAGCTGGCCTGGGGAGCCCACTACGCCGGGCTGATCTACACCTTCGCCTCCACCCGACTCACCGCGGATGAACTCGCCTACATCGTGAACGACTGCGGCGCCCGCATCTACGTCGGCTCTGCGGCCACCGCAGCCGTGTCCGCCGCGATCGTGGACGCCACGCCGGCGGTGCAGGCACGTTTTCTCGTCGGCGCCGAGGACACCTGCCACACCGACTGTGCGACGGCGATCGCCGAGGCTTCTTCAGAACTACTCGCCGACGCGACGGCCGGCGTCGACATGTTGTACTCCTCGGGCACCACGGGGAAACCCAAGGGTGTGGAGATCGCGGTCGGCGAAAAGCCCCTGGACACGCCGAGCTCGGTCACCGTGCTCGGCCAGACCCTGCTCGGCTTCGATGAGCACACCCGGTTCCTCTCCCCCGCGCCGATGTACCACGCAGCACCGCTGCGCTTCGGCATGGCGGTGCAACAGGTCGGCGGCACCCTGGTGATGATGCGCCGCTTCGACGCCGAAACCGCGCTCGCGCTCATCGAGGAACACGCGATCACCCACACCCAGATGGTTCCGACCATGTTCATCCGGATGCTGAAGCTGCCCGCGGAGGTGCGCCGTCGCTTCGACGTCTCCTCCATGCGGATGATCGTGCACGCCGCCGCCCCGTGTCCCATCGAGGCCAAGCGGGCCATGATCGAATGGTTCGGTCCGATCGTCCACGAGTACTACGCCGGCACCGAGGGAAACGGGTTCGTCTACTGCGACTCCGAGGGATGGCTGGCCCATCCGGGCACGGTCGGCCAGAGCATTCTCGGACCGATGCACATCGTCGGGCCCGACGGCCGCGAGGTACCCACCGGTGAGATCGGGACGATCTACTTCGAGACGCCGAATCCGTTCACCTATCACAACGATCCGGAGAAAACGGCGGCGTCGCGCCACTCGCAAGGTTGGACGACCCTGGGCGACATCGGCCGCGTCGACTCCGACGGCTTTCTCTACCTCACCGATCGCAAGGCCTACATGATCATCACCGGTGGTGTGAACGTGTACCCCCAGGAAGCCGAGAACCTGCTGGCGATGCACCCCGACGTGGCCGATGTGGCCGTGTTCGGTGTCCCCGACGACGAATTCGGCGAATCGGTGAAAGCCGTGGTGCAGGTCGCCGAAGGCGTCGGCGCCACCCCGGACCTGGCGTCCGAGTTGATCGCCTACTGCCGCGAACACCTGGCCGATGTCAAGTGCCCGCGCACCGTGGATTTCCGCGACGAACTGCCGCGCCATCCCACGGGCAAGCTCTACAAGCGGCTCCTGCGAGACGAGTACTGGGCGGCCGCAGGACGCACGATCTGACGGGTGGGGGTCGGCGCGACCGGTACTGTCTCGGCCATGGGGAACAAGCACCGAACGGGGCGACGGCTGCTCGTCGGCCTCCTGCTCGCCGCGGCCCTCGTGGGCTCACTCGTGGGGATCGTCCCCGACCGCCATCGGGCCCAGGCGACGTCGCCCTCACCGGCGGCGGCGCCCGGTGTCGAGCTTCGTCCGCTTTCCACGTCGGCCGATCTCCAGATCGTGGACGACCAGGGACGCCAGGTGTTGTTGCGCGGCGCGAACGTCAACTCGCTCGGCAGGTACTGGCAGGGCGTCCCGTCACTGCCGACGACGCTGCCGGTCACCGACGCGGACTGGGACACCATGGCCGCGCACGGCTTCTCGGTGATCCGGCTCATCATCTCCTGGTCACGCGTGGAGCCCACCCGGGGATTCTTCGACGCGTCGTACCTGGATGAGGTCGCCTCGTACGTCGACGCAGCCGCGGCACACGGCATCTACACCGTGATCGACATGCACCAGGACGCGTACACCGACTCGATCTCCACCACCGATCCCGCTTCCTGCCCGGCGGGCACCCGACCCGCGAAGGGCTGGGACGGGGCGCCGGCATGGGCGACGATCACCGACGGTGCGTCGAGCTGCCTGGCCGGATCGGACCGGAACTCCTCCCCCGCGGTCACCCGGGCATGGAACCACTTCTGGGACGACACCGACGGAATCCGCACCGAGTTCACGAAAGCCTGGGCGCACGTCGCGGCCCGCTTCGCCGGCCGGCGCGCGGTCGCCGGATACGACCTGTTGAACGAACCCGAGGTGTCCCGGCCCGCGTCCGAACTCACCCCCTTGTACGACGACCTGATCCGCGAGACCGTCACCGCCATCCGCGACGCCGAGCACGACGCCGGCGCGACGTTCGATCACATCATCTTCGTCGAACCGGGTCTTCCCGCCGCGGATCCGTCGCAGGGTCTGATGATCCCCGACCCGGGCGACATCGGCCTGGGCACCGCCGACATCGTGGCCGCGCCCCACAACTACGCCGAGTCGATCGACAACGGGGTGTTGAACGTGACCATCGAGCAGATGAGCGACCTGTTCGACTCGATCGCCTCGTCGCTCGGGCTGCCGGTGTGGATCGGCGAATACGGCTTCTGGGACACTTCCGATGCAACGCTGGCCAAAATCCGCCGGTACGCGGCGAACGAGGACGCCAAAGCCCAGGGCGGCGCCTGGTGGCAATGGCGCCAATCGTGCGGCGACCCCCACAGTGTGCGCTGGGACGGCGATTCGGTGGTGGCGCCGGGTGGGGTCACCACGCACCTGAACCTCCTGGGGTGCCCGGGCAACACCGATCTCGGCCCCAACGACGCTTTCCTCGACGTGCTGGGCCGCGCCTATCCACGCGCGACGCCGGGTCGGATCACCCACCTGGCGAGTGACCCCGACACCGGGGCGTTCACCATGGCCGCCACCGCCGGCCCCGCCGACGTTTCGCACCAACTGGTGGTGTGGACACCGACCGCCGCCGACGCCCAGCACCAGATCTCCACATCCGGTCTGGGTGATGTCACCACGACCACGGTTCCCGGTGGGCGGATCATCACCGCCACCGTGGACGCCGCGGGTGACTACACCCTGCGCATCGGGCCCCGGGCCGCCACGACGACCACCGCGCCCCCGACGAGCCACGCCACGACCACCACCTCGGTTCCCGCGACCACAGGCCCGTCGACCACCCGAGGAAACCCGGGCACCGTCGTGGCCACCTCGACGACGACCACGAGTGTTGCCGGCTCCCCCGGCGCGACCACGCCGCCGTCAACGGCCACGCCCGCCGCCCCGGCGGCGTCGCCGATCCGACAAGTCCCGGCCTACACCGGTTGACGGCCATCGGCGACCAGGGAAGGCCGCACTCGGATCGGCGCCCCGGCGCACGGTCTGCGA
>CAZEAV010000186.1:0-6100 GCA_964510215.1 uncultured Iamiaceae bacterium | reverse complement strand
TGGCCCCTTCGGCCAGGGCCGTGTCGCCACCGAAGTAGCGGGACGGCCCCCGGGTGGCCATCGCGCAGGTGCCCGGCTCGAGAATCTCGACGAGCGGACTGAACGTGCCCAGCGCCGCCACGACCGGTTCGAAACAGCGGGCATCCCGGATCGGGTCGTGGGCGATGAGGCGGAGTTCCGGGCAGCGCCCCTGGGCGGAACGACGTCGCAATCCCCGGCGGACACCCGCGGCCCGGGCCGCGGCGTTGGTCGCCAGGATCCCGCGGTGGGACCATACCGCGGCGGGCTCGTCGGTGGTGACACCGGCGGCCCGCACCGGCCAGTCGTCACAGACCACCACGAGGGTGCGGGGCGGGGCGCTCATGCCGGACGTGCCCGGGCGGTGAGGTGACGCCGGTGGCCGTCGGTCCCGGGGATCCTCGACACCTCGGCCACCCCGGCCGGCTCGGGGATGGGAGACGGCGCGGCCGCGCCGTCGGGGCCGGGTAGCCACAACCGGGCGGTGCGGCGGCGTCCGGGCAGACGCTTGCCCTCCAGCGTGACCTCGACGCACCGGCCGGTGAGCCGCCCGGCCCCCGCGTCCAGGCCCTGCCAGGGTTCGCCGACGGTGGTGGCCCGTAGGTCGGCCACCGGAGCGAAAGCACCGGATGCGACCCGCCGAGGTGCCCCCAGAGGCGATTCGTGGACACCGATGAGCACCGCGCCGCGTTCGCGTGCCCGTGCGGCGAGGCGTCTCTGGGTGGCACCGACCAGGCGGATCCGTGGGCCGATGAGCACCAGGTCGAATCCGTCCAACGCGGCAGCCACACAGTCCGCGTCCCGGCCGGCGGTGTGAGCGGCATCGAGCTGGATGACCCGGTGGAGGGCCACCCCCAGTTCTGCGGCCGCCCGCCAGCCGGGATCGGCCAGACCCAGCACCATCAACCACGAACCGGCCTGGGTGGCCGCGGCCACGGCGGTGAACGCGAGGGAGCGGGCGGCCGGTCCGGCGGTGGTCATCGTCACCCCGCGGGGCAACCCGTCGGGGAGCAGCCCGTCGAGCGCACCGGCAACAGGCAGGGTCCGTTGCCCGGCCAGGGTCAGGGGTTCGATCTGTCGGATCAGCAGCGATCCGACGGCAGAGAAGCGGGACGCCGCGGACATCGTCCCAGTATCGAACGTCTGTTCGCTGCCGTCAACTGTGTTGCTTTGAAGCTCGGGCGGCCCTTCGGGCCTGCTCGCTTCGCCTTCGGCATCGTTGTGGGTTGGTGGAGCTGCTCGTGGGGCAGACTGGGGTGGTGACGATACGGGCGTTTCTGGTGGATGATCATGAGGTGGTGCGCCGCGGGATCGCCGAGTTGCTCGGCTCCACCGACGACATCGTCGTCGCCGGTGAGGCGGCCAACGGCGACGAGGCGATCCGCCGTATCCCCGCGGTCCGTCCCGACGTCGCCATCCTGGACGTCCGACTGGGGGAGGGCGAGCGCTCGGGCATCGAGGTCTGTCGGGAGATCCGCTCCGCGCACCCCGAGATCGCATGCCTGATCCTGACCAGCTTCGCGGACGACGAGGCGCTCGCTGCGGCGGTGCTCGCCGGGGCGTCGGGCTACCTGCTCAAACAGATCCGGGGCTCGGAACTGGTGGACTCGATCCGGAGCGTGGCCGCGGGCGATTCGCTGCTGCCCCCCGACGTGGTCACCGAGATGCTGGCGCGGCTGCGGACGCCGCCGGATGATCCGTTGCGGGTACTGACCGGTCAGGAGCGCAAGGTGCTGGACCTGATCGCCCAGGGGCGGACCAATCGACAGATCGGCGACGAGTTGAGCCTGGCCGAGAAGACCGTCAAGAACTACGTGTCGAATCTGCTCGCCAAACTCGGCCTGCACAGCCGCACCGAGGCCGCGACCCTGGCGGTCCGCCTGGAAGAACGGGGTCGACGCCCGTCGATGGGTTGACCGCTTCGGCCGGCAGGTCAGGCAATGTGGCGGAGGCGCTCCATCAGTACGGGATCGGCGCCGTGTCCGTATGCGGACACCACGATCCCGCGGGCGTCACAATCCGAACAGAACACGCCGACCACGATGGCCTCGTCGGCCGGATCGGAGTCACCTTCGAAACGGAAGACCTTTTCGATGATGAGCTCGGCCGGGTTGTGGGAATGGTCGACCGTGCCGTGGGTCTCCGAGCCCCGACTCCCCAGGTCTGCGGTGTACCCCTGGTCGGTGAGCAAACTCACCGCTTCGGTGACCGTGCTGGGTGAACTCGACATCGCCGTCACCCTAACGCCGCTGCGGCGGTTTGTCTCGCGGGCCGCTATCAGCGCCCGCGGATCGCCGCTCGAGTGGCGGGTTGCCGGTCGTACCCGATACATCAGCCGAGCCACAACGCGACGGCGATACCGAGGCCGGCAGCGGCCGACCCGACGAGGAGTGATCCGATCACGTTGATCGACGCGGCCCGCCAGTCGCCGGCTTCGATCAGGCGGGCCGACTCGAAGGTGAAGGTGGAGAACGTGGTCAGTGCCCCACAGAACCCGGTGCCCAGGGTCTCGGTCGTGGCATGGCCCAGATGGGCGTGCAGGCCCAACCCGGTGAGCAGGCCGAGCAGCGTCGATCCGACGATGTTCACCGCGAAGGTCCCCCAGGGCAGATCACCGGAGACCCGGTCCTGGACGAACCCGTCCAGCAGATAACGGGCCGGCGCGCCGACCGCCCCGGCGACGGCGACCTCGAACCAGACCAGCAGGCTCACGAGGTGCCTCCGGTCTCGGTGGCTCCTGCGGCGCGGCCGAGACCGGCAAGGACGTGCCCGGTGGCGATGCCGGCGAGCGCCGCCGCGACGCCACCGATCGCGGACACGGCCACATACGCGACGGCGGCAGCGATGTGGTCATGACGGACGAGTTGGACCGATTCGACCATGAACGTGGAGAACGTGGTGAATCCACCGAGCACCCCGGTGCTCAGGAACGGTCGGAGGCGCGGGGATGGACCGAACCGTTCGAGGAGCACCACCAGGATCACGCCCAGCACGAACGATCCGACGAGGTTGATGCCGAGTGTGGTGACGGGAAAATGTGGGGTGGGAGTGGGGAAGGCCCGGCCGAGCGCGGCGCGCAGCGTGGTACCCAGAGCACCGCCCACGCCGATGGACACCAGCACGTCCGGCCGGGCACGCCGGGTCTGTTCGGACAAGCGCGGCTCGGTGCGCGGATGGACACCGGGTTCGCCGGGGTCGTCCGGCGCCAGGTCGGGGTCGATCGGCAGGTCCTCGTCGGATGGGGCCACGGGCGTCTCCTGGGTTTGTGGACACCCAGCTCACGGCCCTGTTCGCGGGGCTGTGGCCGGGTGCAATCAACATGCTCCAGGAGCCATCAGCCCACCAGGTGGACGGTTTCGGCGAGCCCCATCGCCGTGCCCGGAGCCTACCGGACGTGCGGAACGTTCCCGGCGGTCCCGGGTTACCGTTGGGCGGACCGGATGCGAGCCGTCCACGCTGCCTGAAGGGGGCCAAGATGAACTATGCCAACTACGGCGGACGCGCCGCACTCGTCGTCGACGACCGGGTCGCCGATGTCGCCACCGCTTCCCACGGCGCCTTCGGGCCGGACCCGATGCAGCCGTTCGACGACTGGGCCGCTTTCGCCGATTTCGCGGCGACCGTCACCCATGGCACCGAACCGCTCGAGTCCGCCCGGCTCGCCAATCCGGTCCCGAATCCGCGTCAGGTGCTCGCCATCGGTCTGAACTACCGCGATCACGCGGCGGAGTCGGGCATGGAACCCCCCGCGGTGCCCGCGGTGTTCACCAAGTTCCCGACGTGCCTCGCGGGCCCGTTCGACGACATCGTGATCACCGGCGACACCGTGGACTGGGAGGTCGAGCTGGTCGCGGTCATCGGAACCCGTGCCGACCGGGTTGCCGTCGCGGATGCCTGGGGCCATGTCGCCGGGCTCACCGTCGGCCAGGACATCAGCGACCGGACGCTGCAGTTCGCCGCCGGGAATCAGTTCTCGCTGGGCAAGTCGCATCGCGGTTTCGGGCCGATGGGGCCTCAAATGGTCTCTCCCGACGAGCTGGCCGACCCCGACGACCTGGGAATCTCCTGTTCGATCGACGGCGAAACCGTGCAGGACGATCGCACCAGCGCGCTCATCTTCAGCGTGCCGAGCCTGGTCGCGGAGTTGTCCGCGGTGCTGCCGCTGCTCCCCGGCGACGTGATCTTCACGGGCACCCCGGCAGGGGTGGGTATGGGCCGCACCCCGAAACGGTTCCTCGCTGCAGGACAGGTGCTGGAGTCCCGGATCGAAGGCATCGGCACGATGGTGAATCGCTGCGTGTGACCGCGGCGGCGCCCCCCATGCCAGCCAGCGCGCCGTCTTTGCACGGTCGATCCCGAGTGGATGGGGTAAACCGTGCAAAGACGGATCATCTGCGACGTGGGAGTTTTGCGCATCGGATCGGGCGAGTATTCTGCCCGACCCATGGTTCGGCATTTCAGACTCTCCGTAGTTTCGATCGCGCTCAGCGTGGTCACGATGGCGGCGATGGTCGCGACGACCGGCGCCACCGCCACGCCGGTCACTCCCGGCACGGCTCAGCACGTCGTGCTGATCGGTTTCGACGGGTTCGACCCGTCGTACCTGAGCCGCGTGGCGACCCCGAACCTCGATTCGCTCGCCGCCCGTGGCGTGCACGGGAAGACCCAGGGCGTGATGCTGCCCATCACCACGCCTTCGTTCACCACACTCGCCACGGGGACCTGGCCTGCCACCAACGGCACGCTCACCTACTACTACGACCGTGCCACAAACACGTTCCACACCTCGAGCCCGCCGTCACGGGTGCCCACCATCGCCCAGGCCGTGCTGGACGGTGGCGGCACCGTCGGTTCGGCCCAGTACTTCGCGTTCCGCGGCAACGGCGCCTACTACGGCGACCCCGACGCGCTCTACACCCAGCCCGGCGGCGCGTGCTCGAACATGTTCGACGACGCCATCGCCATGTTGCGTCAGGAACCCGTGGACTCGAACGGCACCAGCGTCACCGTGCCCCAGATCCCCACGCTGCTCGGCGTGTACTGCCCGCAACTGGACCACATCGGCCACGCCGAGGGCGCCGACTCCCCGGACATCGCCACCGCGCTCGCCCAACTCGACACCCAGGTGGGACGGCTGCTCGACACCCTGGACGACCTGGGGATCGCCGATTCCACCACCGTGATCGTCACCGGCGACCACGGCATGAGCACCTACACCCAGCGCTACACCCTCGGCCTGAACGACGCGCTCTCCGCCGCGGGCTACCACACCCAGATGCTGTTGGTGGACGGCCAGAGCGTGGACCCGGACGCGAACGTCCTGATCGTTCCCGCGGCCGGGCGGGACACCAGCATCTACCTGGTCGGGGACCTCGCGGGAAACGCCGACGCGCTCGCGGACGTGGCGCGGGTGAGCCGGGGGGTCCCCGGGGTCGCCCGGATCTTCGACCGTGCCCAGCAGGCGCAGATGCACATGAACCCCAAGTTCGGTGATCTCATCCTGGAAGGCGCGACCGGTTGGAGTTCGGGCGTGCTGCCCGTGGATCACCCCATGGGAGACCACGGGTCCACCAAAGAGCTGAACGCGGCATTCTTCATGGCCGGGGCCGGTGTCACCCACCACAGCGACCCGGTGCAGGTGTGCCACGTCAACATCGCCCCGACGATCGCGTCGCTGCTGGGCCTGCCTCCGTTGCCAGACGCGGACGGTGGCCCGCTGGACGGCGATTATGACCACATCGCGGGCTGCCCCATGGTGATCCCGTCGGACACCTCGACGACCACCACGACCTCGTCGACCTCGACGGTGCCGGTGACGACCTCGACACAGCCGGCCACGACGTCGACCACGTCCCTGCCCTCGTCCGCCGTCGGCGACGATCGGTCGACGTCCACGACGACCTCCCGTTCGGCCCGCGCGGCCCACGCGGTCGACGCGACCCCCAGCTACACCGGCTGACCGGGGATACGGCCGCCGGAACCCGCCGGTGCGCCGGGTAGCCTTACCACATCGGAGCGCGCATCCCATGTCGGGCGCTCCGGACGAGGAAGGGCGTACGTGGTCGACGAATCGACTGCCATC
>CAZEAV010000185.1:0-6108 GCA_964510215.1 uncultured Iamiaceae bacterium | reverse complement strand
AGTGGTCGATGCAGGTGGCGTGGGCGCTTTCGGTGGCGTCCAGATCCAGCCGCGACCCGAGATCGCGGCGGCCGCCCCTTTGCTCGCCGCGTCGTAGCCGCCCCAGAAAAAGAGCTGCCCACCCGCCCAGTCGGTTGCGAAACCGTCGAGCACCGTGCGGCTCGGTCCGAGATGGGTAGTCCAGTGGGTCAGCGACGAATCGAGAACGGCCAACATCAGCGACGACACCCTGGCGGCAGACCGGCCGTCACCGACCAGAACAGGCCGATCCACGACGTTGGCCGGCGCCCGGGTGACATTCGGCGGCGCGATCATGGGCCGGGACGACCGTTTGTCGAAGGTGTTCGTGGATGGATCGAAGATGACGATGTCCGAATACTGGCCGGCGGCGCCATTTCCGGGTTGTCCGAAGTACATGGCGAACCCATCGTGGGTTTGCAGCCACTGGCCCTGTTGCGGCCACCCGTCGGGTTCGCTGAAGTGTTGCCAGCGATGGCCGTCGAAGACCGCAACCCGCTCGACGAAGCCGTTCGCGGGCTTCGCGGCTTCGCCGACGTCGCTGGCCGACCCTCCCTTGCCGGCGGCGTGGTGCTCCTCCAGGGAAAAGAGGTAGAGGTCGGAGTCGGTGCCGATCATCTTCAGGGGCGACGCGTACGACGCGTACTCCGTTTCTCCGTCGCCCTTGCGCTTCAAGGGCAGGCGAAGGTCGCTCCACTCGCCGGCGTCCGGGTCGTAGCGGCGCGCGACGCCCACCTTGGGTCCGACGTGCTCGGGATAGGCGACGAGCTCGTGGTCGAACGTCGTGAGCGCCCATCCGTACATGGTCTTCGGATCGATTCGCCCGAGCGTCGTCCAGGTGTCGGCGGCCGGGTCGTAGCGCAGCAGGTAGCGGCGCAGATCGGGTGCCGAGGACTTCCAGGCGAGCGCGTAGAGCTTGCCGTCCAACATGGCCGACTCCTGGGACGAGTTGGACGCCGCGAACCTGAGCATCGTGAATCCGGCCGGGATCGGTGCGATCCGTCGCCACGAGTTCGTCGCCGGATCGTACGCAGCCGCGCCTCTCGGAAACACGGGTTTCGCCAGGTTCTTCCCACACGGCAGGGCCGTGCCGTACGGCTGATACGGGCAGATCACCTGCGTGGACGCCGACTTGGACGCGCCACCGAACACGAGCATCTCCTTGCCGGTCCACGCCGTCATCGCGTTCCGGCGTGGCTCGATCGGGGCCCTCGGGATTTCGACCCATTTCCCAGGGATCCCGACCGTTGCGTGGTGCCCGCCGACGGTGAGTTCCCTGGTGGAGCCACGGGTCGAGAGCACCACGACCGCCAGGACGATCACGAGCACGCCCGCGAGCGCCCCCGCTCCCTGCAATCCCCGTCGATGTCGGCGGTGCGCCGCGCGCCGGGCCCGTGATCGGGCGAGCACGTGGTCGTGGTCGACGGGTTCGACCTGTAGTCGGAGGTCCGCGATGACCTCCGGAATACGGTCCGGCGGCCGCGTGTCGGGTTCTTCAATCATCGGGTTCTCCTTCGGTTGCCTCGAGCCGCTCGGCGAGGGCGGCCCGGGCCTGGTGCAGCGTTGCTTTGACCGTGCCCGCCGCGATGCCCAGATGAGCGGCGATCTCGGTCACGGGCAGATCCGATCCGTAATGGAGCGCGATCACCGTTCGTTGTCGTCGGGTGAGTTGCGCCAGAGCGGCGGTCACATCCATGCGTCGGATCGAAGCCTCGGTCGACTCGGTGGCCCCGACGACCGTGATCAGGTGACGCTTGCGGCGGAACACGGCCCGGCGTGTCGCCTGGGTACGGACCCGGTTCATCGCCGTGGTGGTGACGAAGGCCGCGAGGTTGTCGATCCGCTGGCCACGATCGATCTTCTCCCAGGCCCGACCGAGTGCATCGGCCACCGCATCCGCCGCGTCGTCGACCGACCCGGACCAGATCGCGACCGTTGCCACCACCTGCGAATAGGCCCCGTGCACGAAGTCGTCGATCTGATCCTGGCCGGAGGAGGCGCCCGTTGGTGCCGACGGTGCGCGTGCGGCCGATTGCCGGGCCGGTTCCGATTCGACGTGCGGTGTCTCGGTGATGGGCGTGTTCTCCCCCGTGGCTGGGGTTGCGTCTCTCCCCGTTCGACCATCGGTCACGGTCCGGGGTTTAGTCGGCCCGTTCGATTGTCGGCCCAGGAGGCGCCGGGCACGACCCTCAGCGGATCGAGAGGCGCACCGCTTCCAGCGCGGCGTCGATGTCGCCGGGGGTGTTGTGGCCGTGTGGCGCGAAGCGGATGCCGCCGCCGCGGGGAGAACAGATCACCCCGGCCTCCTCGAGCCTGGCGTGCAAGGCTTCCGGGTCGGCTCCGGGAATCGTGAAGGTCACGATGCCCGAACGCCCCAGCGGTTCGCTCGCGGGGCGGCGGTCCGACAACACCGTCGCACCCAGCTCGGCGAGCCCGGCGCACAACCGATCACACAGCTCGTCCACCTGTGCCCAGATCGCCTCCACCCCGGCCGTGGTGCACAGCTCCATCGACGCTCCCAGTCCGGCCAGGCCGATCATGTTCGGCGTGCCCCCCTCGAAACGCCGCGCAGAATCGTCGTAGATCAGATCGAGGTTGTCCCATTCCATGCGGTGGGGAACCGACGCCCAACCCGGTTCGAGCACCCGGAGCCGGTCGCGGTGCTGTTCGGCCACGTAGAACACGCCGATGCCCTCGGGCCCCAGCAGCCACTTGTGCCCGTCCGCCGCGGCGAAGTCCACGCCCCATTCGGCCAGATGACACGGCAACACGCCGAGCCCCTGGATCACGTCCACGCACAGCAATGCCCCGTGTGCATGGCACAAATCGGCCAGCCCGGCAAGGTCGCTCCGCCACCCTTTGGAGAACTGCACCCAGCTCAGCGCGACCAGGCGCACCCCGCCGACGGCCAGCGCGTCGGCGAACGCGTCCAACTCCAGGGCGCCCGCGTCACCCCGGGGAGCGACGCGCAGCACCTCCACGCCGCGGTCGGCCAATCCCAGCCACGGAAAGATCGTGGACGGGAACTCACCATCGGGCACCACCACCCGGTCGCCGGGATTCCAGTCCAGCCCGTTCGCGACGAAACCCAAGCCTTCGGTGGTGTTCTTGACGAATGCGACATCGTCGACGGGGACGCCGAGCAACCCGGCGGCGCGCCGCCGGGTGACGTCAGTGGCGTCGAAGCGCTCGTCCTCGCCCACCGAGCCGCCTGCGGCAACCGCTTCGGCCGCGGCGCGGATCGCCGCGACACTCCGAGTTGGCAGGGGCGCGATGCCCGCATGGTTCAGATAGACGTAGCGGTCGGTGACAGGAAACTGCGTGCGATCCAGGGGTGGTCGGTGTTCCACGGCCTGCATGGTATGGCCACCCCGCCCCATTCCCTGCCGCCCGCCGCGCCCAACGTCGACCGGACGGACACGACGACGCTCAGGTGGTCTCGGGTTGCCGCCGCCGGATCAGGGCGATGCCCGCCAGGACCAGGAACACGCCCCACACGATGAATCCCACGAATCCCAGATACAGCCACGCCCCACCGTCGACGATCGCCACGGTGAACACCGCGGCGACGAACAGACAGGCGGCACCGATCAGCGGGATCGGCTCGAACCAGCGGGGGAGCAACCCTTGGGCCGCCGCGGCCCGGGACAATCCGAGCAGCGCGCTGGCGATGGCCACGAGGTTCAGCCCGACCGCGCCACCGTGCAGACCCCAGAGCACCTGGACAGCGGCGGGCGAGTGTGCCAATGCGGTGCCGCGGGCGGTGATCGTGATCTCGGTGACGTTCACCACGGCGAACAGTGCGGCAACCACGATCACGGCGAACGTGCCGACATCGGCCCAGAACCGTTGCTCGCCCCCGGCGAGATGTTTCCGGATGCCCGCGGCGAACGCGAGCAGCCCGACCATGCCCAACGGGTACAGGCCGAGGGGCACGACGGCGGCGGTCCGGTGATCGGCGAAGTAGGTGATGAGGTCCTGCGGTCTGGCGGCGAAGCCCGGCTCGGCGGACCGGATGGCGTTCTGGATGATCAACAGGGCGACGAACACCAGTCCGCCGAGGCCTGCGAGGACATCGGTGAACGGGCGCATTGCCGTCCTCGAGTCGGTGGCGATGGTCGTGGTCATTTCCTGCCTCCCGCTAGGGTCAGATTCAGATAACTGGAATTAGATTCTAGTGATTAGTATGAGGTTCTTCTGGGAGGATGTCAACCGTCGTGCCCTCCAATCGTCCGAATCGCCGCGAAGTGGCCGCGGCCGCCACCCGCACCGAGATCCTCGGCGCGGCGCGTCGGCTGTTCGCCCGGAACGGCTTCACCGGCACCTCGATCCAGCAGATCGCCACCGAGGCGGGTGTCGCTGTCCAGACCGTGTATGACAGCGTCGGCTCCAAAGGGGCGTTGGTGCTCGCGCTGAACGACCTGATCGACGCCGAAGCTGACGTGGCCACGCTCGGCGCGCAGGCTGCGGCGGAAACCGAGCCGGCGAGGATGATCGCCGCGGGGGTGCATCTCACCCGTCAGCTCAACGAGCGCTGCGGCGACCTGCTCGGTGTCCTGCTGTCGGCCCAGGCGGCAGAACCCGAGGTCGCGGCCGCGGTGGCCGACGGCATGCGACGCCACCGCGCCGGGCTGGCCGGTCTGTGTCACGGGCTCGCCGCCATGGGGGCACTCGCATCGGATGTCAGCGTCGAGGAGGCCGCCGAGGCCGCGGCGATGATGACGGCCCCGACCAGTTGGTCACAGCTCACCGGGGACGCCGGTTGGACCTTCGACGCCGCCGAAGCCTGGATCACCCGGTCACTGCAGACGCTGCTGCTGGGGCCACGGTCGGACTGACGGGCTCGCGATCGGCCACCGTCGCGGCCGCGCCGTGCGGGGATCAGCCGGCCGGCGTGGGCTCCGGCATCGGGCCACGGATCAGTCGTCCCGGTCGTTCGCCGGTGAACTCGTCGTTCATCCGCACCACTTCGCCCGCGCAGATCGTGGCGTCATAGCCCGATGCGCGCTGCACGAACCGTTTCGCGCCGCCGGGAAGGTCATGAGCCAGCCGGGGGGCGTCCACGCGCAGATGTTCGTAATCGATGACGTTCACATCGGCGCGCAGTCCCGGGGCGAGCAGGCCCCGGTCGGCCAGCCCGTAGTGCAGCGCGGTGTCCCGGGTCTGGCGTTTCACGATGTGGGGCAGGGGGAGCTTCGGCCCACGCACCCGGTCACGGGTCCAGAAAGCCACCATGAAACTCGGCGTGGACCCGTCGCAGATCGAACCGACGTGCGCCCCACCGTCGGCGAGGCCCATCCGGGTCCGGGGATGGCGGTGCATCTGGAAGGTGGGTCCCAGATCTCCGTCGGAATAGTTGAACAACGGGAAATACAGCACGCCTTCACCACTCGAGGACATCAGGTGGTCGTAGGCCACCTCTGCGGGCCGTCGTCCGGTGGCCGCCGCGATCGCCGCCACCGAGGACTCGGGTGCGGGCTCGTAATCGGTCTCACCGGCGAAACAGAACATCTTGTGCCACGACGTGGTGAGGAAGCGGGTGAAGTCGCCGAGCAGGTCGTCTGCGCCGGGGCCGTCGATGAGCGCGGCGCGCACCGCGGCCTCGCCCAGCCGGGCGACGCGCTCCGCGGGGGACAGGAACGCAAGCGGACCCCAGGCCTTGGAGAACGAGAACGGGTGCACCGTGGCCCCCCAGCTCATCAGGATGCCCACGGGGCGGCCGTGGACCTGCGCGTACAGCGGCACACCGTCCGCGGCGGCCCGGTCGAGTTCGCCCAGGATGTCCCGCCACAGATCCGGGGCCTGGTCGTCCTGTTGCAGGTTCACCGTCACCGGGTGGCCGGTGTGCTCGGCCAGGCACGCAGCCAGCCCATCTCCCCGAGCAACGCCGGGTGTTCGTACGCGCCCTGGAAGCCGCCGTGACCGGCGTCGGCCAGGGCGTCGCCGAGCGCGAACACCTCGTCCATTTCCGCGTGGGTGCCCGGCACGCGCCCCCCGTCGCCCGAGCGGTGCCGCGGGGTGCGCGAGGTGGAGATCCCCAGCGCGCCGGCGCGCCGCGCCTCACCGGCGAGGCGACGCTTCTCGGCGCAG
>CAZEAV010000184.1:0-6109 GCA_964510215.1 uncultured Iamiaceae bacterium | reverse complement strand
CAGATCACCGACGGCGCCTCGGCGCTGCTGATCATGAGTGCGGAGAAGGCGAAAGCGCTCGGCTACAAGGCGCGGGCCCGTTTCCACACCTTCGCCGTCGTCGGCGTCGACCCGGTGACGATGCTCACCGGCCCGCTGCCGGCGACCCGGAAGGCCCTGGACAAATCGGGGCTGTCGATCGACGACATCGACCTGTTCGAGGTGAACGAGGCCTTCGCCTCGGTCGTGGCCGCGTGGCAGAAGGAATACGGCGTGTCCTGGGACAAGGTCAACGTCAACGGCGGCGCCATCGCGCTGGGGCACCCGCTCGGCTGCTCGGGCGCCAAGTTGATGGCGACGCTGCTGAACGAACTGGAGCGCACCGGGGGCCGGTACGGCCTGCAGACCATGTGCGAAGGTGGCGGCCTCGCGAACGCCACCATCATCGAGCGCCTGGACTGAATTGCCTTCGAGTTCGGGCGGCGGCTTTGCCGCCTACTCACTCGGGCTTCGCCATCGCACCACGTCGGTAGCGCTGCTCCGCCTGGCGGACTCCGCAGCCTGACGACCTGATATTGCCTTCGAGTTCGGGCGGCGACTGCGTCGCCTACTCACTCGGGCTTCGCCACCGCTGAACACGGGTAGCGTGAGCGCGCCATGATCGCGCTCAAGATCGCCATCGCCGTCGTCGTCGCGTATCTGCTGTTCCGGATCGGTCTGGCGATCTTGCGAGCGCTGGCCACGCCGCCACCGGAACCTCCTCCGGCCGGCGAGCTCCGCAAGGTCAAACTCATCTACCGGTGCGCGGTGTGCGGCTCGGAACTCCGCATGACCCTGGCCAACGACGAGGCCCCGGTTCCCCCTCGCCACTGCATGGAGGAGATGGAGTTGATCTCCTCCCCCGACGACTGACGAGCCACGTGAAACCGTCATCCACAGGCTGTGGACAACCCTGGGGAGGATGACAGGCGTGTAACTCCACGGGGGTGGTTCGTCCGACCCATGTCGGCAGCGCCGCCGGGGCGCAAGCAGACGGGCCTCAGTGATAGCCCATGGCCGCGAACAGGCCCCCGGCGATGCAGACCAGCGCCGGGATCAACAGCCAGTTGTTGGGGGTGCCGGGCAACACCCCGGCATAGTCGAGGACGATGATCAGGATCCCCAACCCGAGCAGTCCGAACAGCAGGACCGGCCACCAGGCCGGACTCGATTTGGCACCGGACGGCGTGGGCGCGGTGTAGCGACTGCTTTCACCACTCCATTCGCTTTCCTTGCCGGCCTTGGCACGGGACGACCGGTGGGCGCGGTGTCCGCCCTTGGGAGTCACCCGCCCTCCGCCCGGCGTGGGACGTCCGGACTTGTTGCGTGACTTGGTGGCCATGGGATCCGAGTGTAGGAAATCGTCGCGGGTCGATCCGACCGCGCGCTCACATCGTGCCTTCTCCGTAGTCCACCACGGTGGTTCCGGTTCCGGCCGGGGCCTACCGTCACCCGGAACGACACCGACGAGGAGGTCCGAGTGTTCGCGGTCGAGTGGCATGACCTGACCATTCCCCTGAGCGTCGCCGCAATCGTGGCGTGCACCGGTTGGGGTCTGCTCGTCGCCGCGCTCGCCGCCGCGACCCGTCCGCACCAGATCGAACCCCATTCGGCGGGCCTCGAGGTGGGCGGTGACGCGCCGCCCGCGGTGGCGGGCATGCTGACCCACCACTGGGTGCCCCGTCACATCGGCGCCGCGGCGACCCTCATCGATCTGGGAGCACGTCGGATCGTCACCATCGAGCCCGCGCCCACCGGCGGATTCCAGGTGCGGCTCCCGGCGCAAGCCCCCGACGGTCTCCTGGCGTACGAGCAGCGAGTCTACGACCTGGCCGCCGACAAGTCGGCGGGCGGTGTGGTGCCGTGCGCGGCGTTGAAATTGCCCGAAGGCCGACAGACCGAGAAATGGTTCGCGGCCTTCGGCGACGAGGTGGCCGCGGATGCCCGGGCACGGGGATTGTCGCGTCGCCGGTACACACCGGCGACGATCGCGCTGATGGCGGCGGTCACCGCAATTCCCGCCGCCTTGATCGGCGGCGCCGTGGCTGCCGGCATCGCGTGGGCGATCCACACCGGCGCGATCCACCCGTCGAGCCACGCCGACACCAGTCCACTCGTCGACTTCGCCGGGGCGACGTTCCTCGCCTGGACGGGGCTCACCTGGTTGCTCCACCGCCGCCCGAACGAGCGGGACACGCCCGATGGGCTGGCCGAAGCCGGCCGTTGGGCGGGCCTGGCGCAGAACCTGCGCAATGATCCGATCTTCTGTGACGAGCCGGTGGGAGCGATCGCCAAATGGGACCGTCTGCTCGCCTACGGCGTCGGACTGGGTGTGGCCCGCGCCGCGGCGCGCGACGTGCCCATCAGCGCGCGTTCCCGCAACGAGGCCTGGTCGGCGGAAACCGGTGCATGGCGGCTCGTGCACATCCGCTACCCGGAGAAGTTCCCACCCGGTTACGGCGATCCGCCGTTCAAGGTGGTCTACCGGGGCCTGTTCCAGATCCTCGTCGCAGCAGCGGTGATCGTATTCGGCGTGCCCGCGATCGGGCACCTGGCCCACGAGATCCTCATCAGCACACCGACCTCGAGTGACGCGACCACCTCCTGGGTCCGCTATGGGCTCGGATTCGCCGGTGTGATCGTCGCCATCGGCGGCTTGGTGCTGGGCACCCGCGGTGGGTTCATGTTCGTGATGGGCCTGGCCGATCTGGTGTCCTCACCGACCATCGAGGGCACGGTGCTGCGGGTCGAGGCCGTCGACTCGTCGCCGGTGACCGGGCCCGACGGCATCACGGTGTGGCGGGACAACCAGCGGGGTGTGTACGCAGGCCCGAGTCCCACCTGGCACGCCGCGGTCGACGACGGCAGCAGCGACCATCTGCGCGCCTGGTACGAAGGGGGCTTCCCTCCCGACGGGTTCGCCGAAGGCGCCCGGGTGCGGGCCATGGTGGGCCCGCACCTGGGGAGCGTGCGCCACCTCGAGATTCTTCGACACGCCGGCCCCGACCCGGGGACCGCCACCTCGACCCGGGGAGAGTCCGATTCCACGCAATCGCCGGTCGGCACGGTCGACGGTGCCGCGCCGAGCCAGGACGCGTCGAGCGCCGCGTCTCCGTAGTGGACCACGCGGGCGACGTCGCCGGCTTCGGAGTCCGACAACCCGGTACACACCGGCTGAGCGAGAAAGGAGTGTCGGCGCCCAGCGAGACGATTCGACGAAACCCGCACTAAGTTGCCGAACGGTCCGCGCGCCATTGGCTACGATTCGAATCCACACGGCACCGCGAGCAGCAAGGTGAGCATGTGGACGACGGAGTTTCGGGCACCGTAGGGGACCCCGGGTCCGACGCGCGTCGTGCCCGCACCTGGCCGCTCGTCGGCCGCGATGCCGTACTCGACCGGGTCTGGGAACACCTCGACGCGCCCGGTGTCGGCGGTGTCCTGATCACGGGTCCACCCGGAGTGGGCAAAACCCGACTCCTGCGCTCGATCGCCCAGCGCGCGCACCGGCAGCGGCGGCCCGTTCGCCGGGTCACCGCGATCGAACAACTCACCACGGTCGCCTTGGGGGCGTTCGCGCCGCTGTTGGCGTCCTCGTCATCCGACGAACCGGTGGCCGACGGGTTCGAGGCGCTCGGACGCGCGTTCGCGGCCCTCGGCCTCGAACGGCCCGAACGCGAACTCCTCATCGTCGACGACGCCCACCTTCTCGACGACCTCAGCGCGGCGTTGGTCCGCCAACTCCTCGAACTCGACGACGCCCCGCGTCTGGTGATCGCCGCCCGGGCGCTCCAGGCGCCGGACTGGCTGAGGGCCATCGGACTCGACGACCGGTGCTGGGCCCACCAGCTCGACGGACTCGCCGAAACCGACGTCGCGTCCCTGTTGCGCGGCGTCCTGAACGGCGTGGTCGACCCGGCGACCTCGTCGATGCTCTGGGCGCACACCGACGGCAACCCGCTCTGGCTCCGACAGCTCACCGAGGACGCGCTCGCAACCGGGTCGTTGCGGTGTGACGGCGGGATCTGGAAGTGGGACGGCCGCGTCGCCCCCGGAGATCTGCATGCGCTCGTGGCCGATCGGGTCGCACGGTTGTCGGACGCCGAACGCCGGATCCTCGAACTGATCGCCGTCGCCGAGTCGATGCCGGCCGAGGTCTGTTCGTCGCTTGCCGATGCGAGCGAACTCGTCGCACTCGAAAACCGTGGGTTGATCGAATCCGAGGCCACCGGTGAGGTCCACATGGCCCATCCGCTGTACGCGGGCGTGGTGCGCGACGGCCTCGGCCCGCTCGCACGTCGAGCGACCGAAGGCCGACTCGCCGAGGCGTTCGTCGCATCCGACCATCTGGACTCGACCGACACGATCAGGGTCGCCCGGTGGCAGCTCTCGGCCGGCGGGCGCCTCGACGACGCGCTGATGGTCCGAGCGGCGGGCGAGGCACTCCTCGTCGATCCCGTCCTCGCCGAGCACTTCGCCCGCGCCGTGTCCGGAGGCGACCATCGGGTCCCGTCGCTCCACATCCTGGCCAGGGCCCTGTTGGAGCAGCAACGCAACGACGAAGCTGCCACGGTGTACGAAACGCTCCTCGTCGAAGGACTTCCGCTCGCCGAACGCGTCGCCGTCGTCATGGAACGCGCCATGCTGGTCGGCTGGTCCCTCGGCGATGTCACCACCGCGATCGGCCAACTCGTGGAAGCCGAAGCGGACCCCGAGTTCGCGGAGCATGCGCCGCTCATCGCCGCGATGCGCTCCGCACTGGAGTTGTTCTCCGGCGACCTGGACGCAACCTTGGAAACCTGCCGCGCCGTGGAGTCGGCGGCACCTTCAGATCCCCGCGTCCGTACTTTCGCCAATCTGACGTGGATTCCCGCGCTCACGTTGACCGGCCGGACGACCGATGCCCTCGAGCACCTCAGTGAGTGTGAGGTGACCGACACCGGCCGATCCGCGACCGCGGACACGCCCATCCGCATCGGCCCCACCTATGAGCGCGCCCAACTCGTGTGGGAGGAGTCGTTCGCGCTGCGTTGGGCCGGACGGATCGACGATGCGGTCGCCGTGAGCGAGATCGCGCGCGACGAACTGGCACATGCAGCGCTCCGCCACCGTCAGTCCTACGGGCTGGTGAATGCGGCCGTTGGGGGGGCACGCCTGCGCGCCGGCGACTTCCAGGGAGCCCGCGCCGCACTGCAGGTGGCCGTCGACGCATTGCGCCCGACCGACATGAACGGCACGTTGCGATCGTGTCTGGCCGACCTGTCCGTCCTCGAAGCCCAGTGCGACAACATTCCCGACGCCTGGGAACTCCTCGACGAGGCCGACGACCGCAGATGCTCCTCCAATGCCCTGTTCGATGCGAGCGTGGCCAGAGCCCGAGCGGTCGTGACCGCGGCCGGCGGCGCCCTCGCGCAGGCGCGGCAACAGGTGATGGACGCCGCGGACCTCGCCGAAGCCGGCGGACAACTCGTCGTCGCCGCATCCTGTTGCTATCTCATGGTGCGCTTCGACGCCGCGAAACGCGTGCGGACGCGCCTACGGTCTCTGGCCGCGGCGACCGATTCGGCGATGGTCCGATCGTTCGCGGACCACGCGACCGCCTCGTGCGACCGGGATGCCTTCGCGCTCGCCCGGGTCGGCGAGCACTTCGAATCGCTCGGCGCGCTCCGGCTCGCGGCCGAGGCGGCCGCCGAGGCGGCACGGGTCCACGGGCGGGCGGGACGCGAGGTCGGAGCCACGCGGTGTGCACGAGCGGCGAATCTGCTCGCCGATCGTTGCCCCGGAACCCCTCGTCCCGTCGTGCTGACCGCGGTGCAACCGCTCACCCCGAGGGAGCGCGATGTGGTCGAGTTGGCGCGCCGGGGTCGGAGCAACCGCGACATCGCCACCGCGTTGACGGTCTCGGTGCGAACGGTCGAGAGCCACCTCGAGCACGCGTATCGCAAGCTCGGCATCTCAGGTCGCACCGAACTGCGTTGAAGCGAGGTCCGAGTAGCATTTCCCGTCGTGGCCACGCGGATCCTGGTGATCGACAATTACGACTCGTTCGTCTACAACCTGGTCCAGTACCTGGGCGAGCTCGGCGCCGAGC
>CAZEAV010000183.1:0-6148 GCA_964510215.1 uncultured Iamiaceae bacterium | reverse complement strand
ACCGCTGAACGCCTCCTGGTCGTCCAGGACCTGGATACCCGCCTGGACCAGTTGGCGCACCGCCGGGCCTCGTTGCCCGAACGCGCGCGCATCGCGGAGGCCGACCAGGTCCTGGCCACCGTGGAGTCACAGATCGCGGCGCAGGAAGGGGTGGTGGCGGACTGTTCCCGGGAGCGTCGGCGCACCGACGACGAGCTGGCGACCCAGGAGGCCCGTGCCGCCGATCTGGACGCCAAACTCTACGGCGGCGGAGTTTCGGGCGCCCGGGAGCTCCAGGACCTGCAGAACGAGCTCGACATCGTCCGGCGGCACGTCTCCGGCGTCGAGGACACCGCGCTCGAGGCCCTGGAGCGCCTCGAAGCCGAAGAGGCACGCCTGGGCGAGCTGCAGGCCATGCGCGACGAGATCCTCGAGCGCCGCAGCGAAGCCGAGGCGGCATTGACCGTGGCGGCAGCGGAGATCGACGCCGAAGCCGACGACGTATCGGCGCAGCGGGCCGAAGCCGTCGGCCCCATCGAAGGGGCGCTGCTCACCGAATACGAGGAACTCCGTGCCTCGCTCGGAGGAGTCGGCGTGGCGCGGCTCGTCGGCAACCGCTGTGAGGGGTGTCATCTGAATCTGCCGGCGGTGGAGATCGACCGGATCAGGCATCTCCCCGACGACGCACCGGTCCACTGCGACGAGTGCGGGCGACTGCTGGTGCGCTGAGGCGTGTTCTTCTGGTTCGCCGGGGGGTCGATCGTGCTGCTGTGGCTGGTGTTCCGCAGCACCCGCATGGACTACCGGTTGTTGGTCGCGGGGGCGGTCCTGGCGTCGGTCGAGAACGTGACCGGGCGTGACTGGTTCCTGCACACGCTGGCCGCACCGCTCATCGTGCTGGTCGTGGTGATGGTCGCCACCCGTCGGTCACGCCTGCGGCGACGGCGGTGGCTGTGCGTGGCGATCGGGATGTTCGCGAACCTCGTGCTGGACGGCGTGTGGACCCGCCGCGAGCTGTTCTGGTGGCCGGTGTTCGGGCTCGACTTCCCGGCGCGTTCATCGCTGGTCGCCTCCCGGCCGCTGGCCGTGAACCTCGCACTCGAGGCGATCGGCATCGCCGCGTTGGTCTGGGCGTGGAAACGGTTCGAGTTGAGCGACCCACGACGCCGTCACCGCTTGTGGACCACCGGCACGCTGGATCCCGCGCTGGCCCGCGGCCCCGAGGCGGGAATGTGAACGCATCGTGCTGATTCTGCTGCGCCACGGTCGGACCGCCGCGAATGCCGCCGGGCTTCTCCTCGGCCGGTCGGACCCGCCGCTGGACGAGCTGGGCCGCGCCCAGGCCGAAGCGGCCGCCCAAGCGATAGGGACCCCGGCCCGAGTGGTGTCCAGCCCGCTCGTGCGCACCCGTTCCACCGCCGAAGCCCTCGGCCGACAGGTCGCCATGGACGCGCGCTGGGTCGAACTGGACTATGGGGAATGGGACGGGCGCCCGCTACGCGACGTTCCCAGGGGCACCATGGCCGAGTGGGTCCGCGATCCCACCTTCGCGCCACCGGGTGGGGAGTCGCTGGCCGATCTGGGCACGCGGGTGCGTGGCGCGTGCGAGGATCTGGCCGAGGAGGCCGCCGAGAGCGATGTGGTGGTCGTGTCCCACGTGTCGCCCATCAAGGCCGCGGTCGCGTGGGCGTTGGGCGTCGAGGATGCCGTGGCCTGGCACCTGTACCTCGCGCCCGCGTCGATCACGCGGATTGCAACCTCGGGCGGTCGCCGGGTGTTGCGCACGTACAACGAGACGACCCACCTCGGGTCCTGAGTGGTCGCTGCCGCGGCGCGCCGCGACGGTTCGCCTCAGAGCCGTTGGGACAGCGTGACCCCGTCGCCGATCGTGAGGATCGTCGTACGCACCCGGGGATCGCTCGCCGCACGGTCGTTGTAGCGGCGGAGCGCCGCGAGTGACGACGTGTCGTCGCCGGGTTCCTCGACGATCGAGCCGTGCCACAACGTGTTGTCGGCGAGCAGCAGCCCACCCGGGCGGAGTCGAGGCACGATCTCGTCGTAGTAGTCCGGATACCCGGGCTTGTCGGCGTCGACGAACGCGAGATCGATGGTCTCGGTCTCGGGCAGGGCGCGCAGGGTGTCGATGGCCGGCGCGATTCGCAGCTCGATGCGGTCCGCCACACCCGCGTCCTGCCGTGCCCGGCGGGCGATCGACGTCCACTCGGTGCTCACGTCGCAACACAGCAGGCGCCCGCCGGGGGCGAGGCCACTGGCGATGGCCAGCGACGAACGTCCGGTGAACGTGCCGACCTCCACGGCGCTGCGCACGCCGGCGAACGCACACAGCGCGGTCAGGAACGTGGCCTGGTCGCCGCCGATCTGCATGCCGGAGGGGTCTCCCAACGCGACGGTGCGGTCGATCAGCGCCGCGGTCACCAGGTCGGGTGAGGGTGAGTGGTCGGCGACATAGTCCGCGAGGGCGTCATCCAGCAGAAAGGAGCGAGGTGCCATGGGTCGAGTCTGCCAGAGGTGGGCGCGAAGCCGCGGCGGTGGGGCCCTCCGTCAGGCTTCGGGTTCGGACTCGTCGTCGGTCAGATCGACCGAGCGCGCGAGCGCCATCACCAACGACGAGGCACGCAGTGTCGTCTTGAGGAACTCGGTCTCGGCGTCCTCACCGTGGGGTACGCCCGGAGCACCGATGGAACGAAGCGTGGCGGTCGGGTCCGTGACCGGGCGAATGGGCTCGGGCTCGGTGAAGGTCTCGTCCTCGCGCCAGAAGTTCTCCGGTTCGGGGCGAACGCGGGCCTTGTTCCGGTTTCGTTTCGAACGTCGCTTGTTCCCGCTCATGAGGCTGCGTGCTCCGGAATCTTCCCGCCCGCAGCGGGCGTCGGGGATGCGTCGCCGGTCGCCTCGTCGTTGTCCTCGGTGATGAGGGCGCCCATGTCGATACCGAGCGCGGCCTGGAGTTGATCCCCGGACAGATCCGCCAGCGACGACGACTCCGGGAGGACCAGGTTGGCGATCCGCCGCTTGTCGGCGACCACGTCCTCGACCCGTTCGTCCACGGTTCCCGGACACACCAGGCGGTGCGACACGACGGTGCGGGTCTGGCCGATCCGCCACGCGCGGTCCCGAGCCTGGTCTTCCACGGCAGGGTTCCACCATCGGTCGAAGAGCACGACGTGGTTCGCGGCCGTGAGATTCAGACCGGTTCCGCCGGCTTTGAGGGACAACACCAGCGCTCCCGGCCCGGTTCCCTCCTGGAACTCCTTCACCATCGCGTCACGCACCCCACGCGACAGGCCACCGTGGTAGCAGGACACAGCCAGGCCGAACTTGTCGGACAGGTGCTCCGCGAGGCGCATGCCCCAGGTGGCGAAGTGGGTGAACACCAGCATGCGTTCACCGGATGAGAAGACCGAGTCGGCGATCTCGGTGAGCCGGGTCAGCTTGCCCGAACGGCCATCCAGCGGTTCGTCGTCGGCGGAGTAGGCGACCGGGTGGTCACAGATCTGTTTCAAGGCGGTGATCGCCGCGAGGATGTGACCTTGGCGCTTGGACCGCTCGTCGCCGGAGCCGTCATTGCGGGCGACCACGGCGTCGAGCACCGCCTGGTACAGCCCGATCTGTTCATTGGTCATCGAGCAGTGATCCAACTGGTCGATGCGTTCGGGCAGCTCCGCCGCCACCGCCGGTTCGGACTTGGTACGGCGGAAGACCAGGATGCCGTTCAGCGCCCGCAGTGCGCTGTCGGCGCTCTGGGAGGCTTTCTGGTTGTGGTGGGACAGCTGGGACACGAACGTGGACCGGGGGCCGACCAGACCCGGGTTCGTGAAGTCCAGGATCGACCACAGATCGCCCAGCCCGTTCTCGATGGGCGTTCCCGTGAGTGCCAGTCGGGTGCGGGCCTGGAGCCGCCGGAGCTGCTGGGAGGTTTCGTTCGCCGGGTTCTTGATCGCCTGCGCTTCGTCCAGCACGATCCGGTCCCAGGACAACTCGGCAAGCGCGTCGATGTCGCGGACGGCCGTGCCGTAGGTGGTGATCACCACGTCGGCTTCCTTGACGACTTCGCCCAGGTCGTCGGCGTCCGCCCGGCCCGCCCCGTGATGGATGACCACGGCCAATTCGGGGGTGAACCGGGCTGCTTCGGCGGCCCAGTTGGCCACGACCGCGGGAGGCGCCACGACGAGGGCCGGTCCGTTGCCCGGCACGGCCGCCAGGTGGGCGAGGATCACCGGGGTCTTGCCCAGGCCCATGTCGAGGGCGAGACACCCACCCAACTCGGCGGTGTGCAGGAAGTCGAGCCAACCGAGCGCTCCGGCCTGGTACGAACGCAACTCGCCGTGGAACCCTTCGGGGTGCGCGTCACCGTGTTCGGGCAGCGCCCGGGCCGCGGCCAGCAGCTCGCCGGCCCAGGACGACCCTTCGATGACGGTTCCCCCGGCCAGGGGCGTGCCTTCCAGCCCCAGGGCCTGGCGGAGGATCTGCGCACCCGAGAGCTGTGTGGTGTGTTCGCGTTCCGCCAGTGCGGCGGCGGCCTCGTTCAGGTCGGCCTTGTCCAGTTCCACCCACTGGCCGTGCGACTGCACGAGCGGACGCGCCTGCGCCGACAACTTTGCGATGTCGGCCGCGGTGAGTTCCACGTCGCCGAACAGCGCCGACCACGACACGTTCGCCAACTGCTGCGCGCCGACCACGGTTTCCTCGGAACGCTCGGCGTTGAGGCGGAGCGACGGGGCGACGCGCCGGGTGCTCATGGCGGGCACCCGCACCTCGAAGCCGACCGTCACCAACAGCGGGCCGACCTGGGTCATGAGGTCCCAGGCTTCGTCCTGGCTGAGGATGACCTGGCCGCGGCGGGCCGCGCCGGGTCGTTGCAGCGCGGGCAGGAGCCGTTCGAGCCGCTCGAGCTGGTCCACCAACCTGGGATGGTCGACGATGGCGACCTCGGCCGGGACGAGATTGCCGTCCGGGTCGGGCCCGAGTACCGACAGGTGCCATCCGCCCGTGTCGTCCGGGGCCTGGAGCTCGACCACCAACTTCGGACCGGTCAGCCCCACGATCGGTGACGCCCACTTGGTCAGCTTGCGCATCAGTTCCGAACCCACCCGGGTGGGTGCGTCGAATCGCTCACCGTCCAGGTTGGCGCTGAGCGCCTCGACCAGATCCGACGCGTTGCGGATGGTGGGCGGTTCGGCGCCTGCGGCCATGTTGGACGCGGACTGCGAGATCAGCGCGTGCACCATTGCGGCGAGCGCGTCCTGGGTGGTGTCCCTCGGTTCGGCTTTCGGGGTGATCGCGGCGACCGATCCGGGCATGGACTCGGCGAGTCGGGTGACGACATCGCGATCCACCAGGGCGGGTACCCAACGCACCGAGTACGCGGTCCGTCCGTTGTCGCGGCGACCGTGCGCCTGCAACGTCGGCGCGAAGCTGCCGTTCGCCACCAGCCGGATCGCCTCCACGGCCACCAGACCCAGCCAGCGGCTACTCGCGCCGATGGGGCCGTCGGTGTCGTTCGCGCCGACGCCCAGCAGCCAACCGAGCGCGTCGGCGACGGGGAGCGAGAGCGCCGGGGCTTCCGCGCCCGAGGGCAGCAGGACCGATCGATGTGCGCCCCATCCCGACTCCGGGGCACCCGCGTCGGCGATCAGGGCCTCGAGTCGTTCCACCGGCACTGGTGGCAGGCCGGGCCCGCCGCCCCAGGCGACGATGCGCCCGGCAGACCACGACGTCTGCAGGCGAGGGTCGGCCGAAAGGATGGTGGGCGTGCCGTCGCGTGAGCCGAACCGCTCCAGTGCGGCGACCAGCCGGGTGCGCTCGTCCTCGAAGTCGGCGACGACCTGGGCCCGTTCGCCGCCGCTGATCTGGCGCGCGGCGTTCAGCGACTGCTCGGTCTCCTCGAGCAGTTCGGTGAGGACGTCGAGCCACAATTCGGGATGTCGGCCGAGGATTTCGAGCTCTCGCGGCGTCGCCTCCCCGGCCGCCGCAGACTCGGCAAACCAGGCGATCTGTGCGCGTGTGGGGGTCATTGCGTCTTCCGTTGCGGAAGCATCCGGCATCGGTGGTGCTCCATCGACGATCGAGTCCGTCGGGTTGTGCGATCCTTACTGGTGCGGACCTTGATCCCTGTCGTCCGCGTCGCTCGCGTTGTCGGTCGAGGTGATCC
>CAZEAV010000182.1:0-6150 GCA_964510215.1 uncultured Iamiaceae bacterium | reverse complement strand
GCGAGAGAGGTCCGCCCGACGGAGTCGGTGCGGACCTCTTCGCTGTCGGGAGACATGATGCAGGGAGCTGGAGCGCTGAGGAACGAAGCGCGACAGTGGCTCCTGTCACTCTGCCCGGCCTCGGCCGTGGCGACTCGCTACGAGGTGACTGTGATCTCCACCCGGCGGTTGCGCGCCTGGGCCTGCTCGACCTGTTGGGGGTCGCCCTTCTCCTCCGCGACCGGCTCTTCCTCGCCGCGCCCGTCGACCTCGAAGGTCCAACCGGGCCCCAGCTTCGGTTTGAGCGCGTCGCGGACCGCCTTCGCCCGGCGCAATGACAGCACCATGTTGCGATCGTTGTCACCCTGCGAGTCGGTGTGACCGACGATCGTCAGGTGGCGCCCGTCCTGTGCCCGAAGGGCTTCGACTGCCACCGCGAGGCTGTCCTTGGCATCCCGGGTGAGCCGTGCCTTTCCGAACTCGAAGAACAGCGAGGTATCGAGGTCCACGGTGACCTGTTCGCCTTCCGTGACGGTGGCGCCGTCGGTCCTGGTACGTGAGGCGAAGGGCACCAGCAGGTCGCCCGAACCCTCGGCCGGTTCGCCAGCGACATCTGCGGCCATGGGGAACCCGTCCCAAGGCAGGAAGACGATCCGGTCGGTCCCCGGGTCGGGGAACGTGACCAGGACATCCTCCGCTTTCCCTTCGCGGGGGGTACGACGGTGCTCGCAACCGCGGGGGTCGGCCAGCCCGGCGAGCTTCGTGGGTCCCGTGACGACCAGGCCGGCGAAGCAGTTCTGGTCGCGACCGAAGTTGTAGGCGCCCTGCCCGCTCGTGCTCCCGCCACGGTCGCCGGTGGTGGCCATGGAGAGCCGGGCGCTGATGGTCCCCCCGGTGCGCCGCGCCGACCGCACTGCGAGCACCTCGCTGGTGCCCCATGACGTGTGGGTCGTGGAAGGGATCTCCGTCACGGGGACGTCCTTCATCTCGCCGTAGCCTTCCATCGCCAGGTTGACCTGCCCGGCGCGGGCTGGGGCAGACATGACCGTCATCACGGCCAGCGGCCCTTCCCGCTCTTGGAAGCCGGGGCGGACCACCGAGCACAGGCAGGAGCCCTTCTGGCCGCGGACAGGCAGGTAGGTGGCGTCGGAGCTTCCGGTGGTGAGCTCGAAGGGCGCGAACTGGAAGCCATGCGACACGGGGTAGTCCGCGTAGCCGGCCTCTTCCCACTGAGACACGCCCAGCTCGGAGTTGGGATAGTTCCTCAGATGCAGCAGCCCGGTCACCACGACGCGGTCGTCGGCAAGTCGGTGCACGCCGACGAGGTCGAAGGAGTGACCCTCCGATGACTTGAGCGAGGCGATCACCTCGGGCTCTGACCGAGTGAGCTCGACCGGTGCCGGATACGGCACCCCAGGCTCGGCCTCGCCCGTCGCAGTGGTGCCGGGGGCGGCCTCCGTCTCTCCCCTTCTCTGCGGGGTCTTGGTGTTCGGGCCAGAGGTGGCCACGACCTTTGGGGTGCTCCCGCCTGGGGCCTCCGAGTCGTCGGGACCGTCGGTGCAGCCAGCGAGCAGTGCACTCACGGCCGTCAACTGCAGGGCGATCAGACGCCGTCGGAGCCTCATGACCCTTATCCCCCTCGACATTGCGCAGCCAGGTCGGCCGGGCGCGG
The DNA here is from genome assembly GCA_964510215.1 of uncultured Iamiaceae bacterium. Taxonomy (GTDB): domain Bacteria; phylum Actinomycetota; class Acidimicrobiia; order Acidimicrobiales; family Iamiaceae; genus JAFDWI01. Next base: position 4,499 of record CAZEAV010000182.1, on the reverse strand, counting down.
AATGCCACACCGTGGCACGCCGACGAGCTTCGTCGATGGAAGTTACGCCAGCGGCGGAAAGGCAACGGGCTGCTCGAGGGCCGGAAGCCACATCGCGTCTCGCCCACTCGACGCACGCGCTCGGTAGGCTCCGGCAGTGACTGTCTCGGCGCTCGCGTCCGCCCTCGGGCTGTCCGGCGGAGTCGCCTCGTGGGAGTCGGTCGGCGGGGCTTGGTCGAACCGCCTCTCCCGCGTCGTCACGACCGACGGCGAGTATGCGGTGAAGGAACTGCTCAACCCGTGGGACGACCCCCTCTGGCTGGAGTGGCTGGACGAGGCCTCGCACTTCGAACAGGCATGCCTCGCAGCAGGAGTCAGGGCTCCGGCCATCCACTGCAACAGTGCAGGAGCCACCTTCACCCAGTGGGAGGGCCGCTGGTTCCGCGCCCACGAATGGGTGGTCGGAGGCGTCCCCTGCCCTCCGGGCCCAGTCACGGACGACATAGCTGCGGCGGTGGGGCACGACCTCGCGGTCATGCATGGCCTGGGCTGGGCACCGCGACGGACGGACGTGTTCCCGTCCATCTCCACGCGTGTCGCCCGAGACTGGCCGGCACTCGTGCGGTCCCTGCAGCCCAGAGCACCGGAATGGGCAGAGGTCGCAGCGTCCGTCACTGCCGACGTCGCTCAGATCGCAGCCTGGGCGGAAGAACCGCGCGAGCCCGGCGAGGCCGTGATGTCGCACGGCGACCTGGACCCGAAGAACCTTGTCCTCGCCGATGTTCCGTGGATCGTGGACTGGGACGTAGCGGCACCGTGGCGTGCCATCGACGAACTGGCTCGGTCGGCCCTGAGCCTGGCCGACTGGTCGGACGCCGCCGTTGCCGCCGCGTGTGTCGACGCCTACGCGACGCGGTCCGGCACCCGACCGGAGATCGACCACACGTGCCTGGCGGCCGATCTCATCATCGGGCTCGACTGGCTCGCCCGCTGCCTGAAGCGCGCCTCCGGCGTGGAGCCGTGCTCGGGGCACCGTCGCCGGGAGGCGCGCGAGCAGGCCACCGCCGGGATCGCAGCACTGCCGGCCCGCCTCGAGACGGCCCACCACATCGCCGACTGGCTCCGCCAGTGAGGCACCTGCTCACCCGGGACAGCCTGATCGTCCGCGTGAGTATCCGTCACGCCGCGAGGTCCGGCGCCGGCTTGGCCACGAGGGTGGCGGCAGCTCGGGTGGTGAGCCAGCGTTCATACCGGCGCAGTGCCTTGCGTTGCACCCGCCGGTCGGCGAGGACGGCCACGCCGGGTCGGGCGGACAGCCGGGGGTCCTTGCCCACACCGAGGCGCCGCAACTGGTAGCGAACGAGTGACATGCCGGCCATCGAGGCGAGCGGCTTGCTGGACCAGGTCACCGGCCGGAGCCGGTCGGTGACCTCCCGACCCTCGCGCCACCGGTGGGGCAGGTCGGGGGTCACGGCCAGCGCGGTCGCCATGCCGACGACCGCGACGTTGCGCTCGAGCACGCGCCGCGCGATGTCGAGCCGGGAGATCCCGCCGGTGAGCATCAACGGCACCGGGCTGGTCGTGGCCAGGTCGGCCGCCAGCTCGAGGAAGTAGGCCTCACGCGCGCTGGTGCGCTGGTCCGCGGGGCGGCCCGACATGGCGGGGCTCTCGTAGCTGCCGCCGGAGAGCTCGACCAGGTCGACGCCGAGCGGCGCCAACAGGTCGATGAGCGCGCCGGCGTCGCCGGCGTCGAAGCCGCCGCGCTGGAAGTCGGCCGAGTTCAGCTTGACGGCGACGCCGAAACCGGGCGAGACCTCTGCGCGGATCCGGCGCACGATCTCCAGCAGGATGCGCGCGCGGTGCTCCAAGGGGCCGCCCCACCGGTCGGTGCGGTTGTTCACCAGTGGCGAGAGGAACTGGGAGAGCAGGTAGCCGTGCGCGGCGTGCACCTCGACGCCGTCGAACCCAGCCTCCTGCGCCCGCCCGGCCGTCGTGACGAACCGGTCGATGGTGGCCTCGATCTGGGCGTCCGACATGGCGGTCGGCCTGGCGAACTGCTTGGAGAGGCGTGGCCCGACGTCCACGGGGATGTCCGAGGGACCCCACGCGACGCCGGGCATGTGTGCCTGGACCTGGCGTCCGGGGTGGCTGATCTGCATCCACATGCTGGAGCCCCCTGCCTTGCCGGCCTCGGCCCACTGGCGGAACGGCGCGAGGGGGCGGCCTGGTCGAGCACGACCCCGCCGGGACCGGTGAGCGCCTCGGCGTGCACCATGACGTTGCCGGTGATGAGCAGGCCCGCGCCGCCGGCACCCCACTGGCGGTAGAGCTCGATCAGCTGCGGCCCGGGCAGCTGACCCTGCTCCGCCATCCCCTCCTCCATGGCCGCCTTGGCGATCCGGTTCTCGAGCCGCACTCCCGAGCGCAGCTGCAGGGGAGCGAACACGTCGGTCGACGCGTGGTTCATCGGTCTTCCTTCCACTGTGATGTAAGCACTGCTTACATAGCACGACGAGTGTAGACATCTGATGTAAGCAACGTCAACATGAGGTGCTAGGCTGGCCGCATGGTTGAACAGGCAACGGCGCGCTACCACCACGGAGACCTGCCCGCGGCCCTGGTCCGCTCCGCGGTGGAGATGCTCGACGAGGACGGCGGGGTGGACCTGTCGCTCCGCGCCGTCGCACGCCGGGCGGGGGTGTCCAGTGCGGCGCCCTACCGGCACTTCCCCGACCGCATCGCGTTGCTGTCCGCGGTGGCTGCCGTCGGCTACCGCGAGCTGATGAGCGCGCTCGTGGCGAGGCACCCCGAGCCGAGTAGTGCCGAGGACCTGGCCGACCTGGGGGTGGCCTACGTCGAGTTCGCGCTGTCGCGCCCCGGCCTGTTCCGGGTGATGTTCGCCGAGGGCTGTGACCGCACCAGCCCCGAGCGGGTCGCCGCGGTGGAGGCCATCCACGCCTACCTGGGGGCGGCCGTCGAACGGATCGTCGAGACCGAGGACCCGAGCGTGATGGCTACCGGCGCGTGGTCACTGGTCCACGGGCTGGCGTTCCTGCACCTGGACGGCAAGCTCGACGCGACGCCGCGCGAGCAGGTCGCCGCGCGAGTGCGGCAGGCGGTGCTGACGGTGTTGACGGCCCAGCTGACAGAGGGGCGCTGAGCCCGCTTCGCCCGCGAGGGCGCCGACCGGCGTCGGCGCCCCGGCCGGGGACCTTCACGACCGGTCGGCCACCGAGATCGGCGCCGGCAGGTGCAGGGCGATCTGGACCTCGGTCGCGACCTCCACCTGCAGCGGCCGGATCGGCCGCAGGTCGCGCAGGTCGTCGCTCAGGCGCCCCTGACCGAGGTGCATGTCGACGTCCTTCGGCAGCATGCGTGCCCCCGAGGCCAGGACGTTGGTCTGGCTCAGCGTGGAGTGCCAGTCGCCGTCGATCGAGGTGTATGACGTCAACGACCCCACCCGACGTCCGCTCGGGTAGCGCTTCTGCCGGGGCGTCGGCACCGAGAGCGCGAGGTCCGTGCCGCCGGAGGCGTTCGCGACGCGTGCCGTGGCCCTGGACTCGTCGACGTCGACGTCGAGTATGGTCACCCACTTCGGGAAGCCGTAGCCGTCGTGTCCGCGCACCTGGGCGATCTGGGTGTTGACCGGCAACGAGAGCACGTAGGCGTGCAGGTGGTTGTTGCCCACCTCCGTCGCGAGGTCGGCGAGCCCGACATGACCGTGCCTGGCCGGCCGGACGACCGCCCCCACGGCGGCCTCCGTGTAGAAGTCGATGTCGCACACGTCATAGCGGAAGAACATGGCGAAGGCCAGACCGACCCCCGGCGCGACCTCGAGCGGGGTGAGCTGCGGCGGGATCCGCTCGCGGATGGCACCGGACCGGGCCAGGTAGGTGACCCGTGCGGTGGAGGCCGCATAGTAGAAGTTCGGCGTCAAGGTCCTGCCGATCGGCGACTCGACCGCCGTCTTGGGCAGCCGGCGGAAGAAGCTCACGTCACGGACGCGAGGGTCCTTGGCGACCTCGTCGAGGTCGGTCTCCATCCGGTATCGGTCGTAGAGGCCGCCCTTGGGCACGGGCACGGTGTGTGCGCCGAGGGTGACGTCGACCGTCTCCGGTGCGGCGCTGGTGGTCGAGTCGAGAGGTGAGGTCATGGCGAGTCTCCTCTGCAGGCAGTGGCGGGGTCGAACTCAGTGCAGGGCGTCATGCAGGAAGTCGATCGCCAGCGCGCGGGCGACGTTGGCCGCCTTGGTGTCGCGCAGGCTGTCGAGCAGCAGGAAGTCGTGGACCATGGCGGCGACGCGCACGCTGGTAACCTCGACCCCGGCCTCGCGCAGCTTGTTGGCGTACTGCTCGCCCTCGTCGCGCAGCACGTCGGCCTCGTCGGTGATCACCAACGCTGGCGGCAAGCCCCGCAGGTCGTCCAGCGTCGCCTGCAGCGGCGAGGCATACCTCTCCGCACGCTGTGCCGGGTCGGTGGTGTAGGCGTCCCAGAACCACTTCATCCCGTCGCGGGTGAGG
>CAZEAV010000181.1:0-6162 GCA_964510215.1 uncultured Iamiaceae bacterium | reverse complement strand
CGCTCGAGGCACGGCGCCGGTTCTTCATCGACCACGGCGCCACCTCGGCGGACCATAGCCACGCCGACGCGGGCACCGAGCCGTTGTCCGAAGCCGATGCCCGGCGCATCTTCGCCGCGGCCCTCGGTGGTGACGCCACCTCGCCCGAATGTGTCGCATTCCGACATCACATGCTGGGCGAGATGGCCCGGATGTCGTGCGAGGACGGTCTCGTCATGACCCTGCACTGCGGGGTGGTTCGCAACCACCACCGCCCGACGTTGGCGCGCTTCGGCCCCGACACCGGCCACGACGTCCCCCGCCGGATCGACTTCGTCCAACCGCTCCGGCCCCTGCTCGAGCGCTACGGCACCCATCCGGGATTCCATCTGGTGATCTTCACCGTGGACGAGACCGCGTGGTCCCGCGAGCTCGCCCCACTCGCCGGGTTCTACCCATCGGTGTACGTGGGAGTGCCCTGGTGGTTTCTCGACGCGCCGGACGCGTTGGCGCGGTTCTGGTACGCGATCGTCGACCAGATCGGTTTCGGCCGCACCTCGGGGTTCATCGACGACACCCGGGCGTATCTGTCGATCCCGGCCCGCCACGACACCGCCCGCCGCATCGAAGCCGGCGTGCTGGCGCGCCTGGTCGCCCAGCACCGCATCGCCGAGGACGAGGCCCACCGCCTCGCCGCCCGTCTGGTGAGCGATCAGCCCCGGAGCGTCTTCAAGCTGTGACCGCGTGCGGGCGCCGCCCCCTGACCCGTGATCGTTCTTTGTCCACTTTTCGTCCGCTCCGGTCACGAAGTGGACAAAGAACGGCAGTCGGGGGCCGGGACGGAGCCATCGGGTGACGCCGATCCGCCTCGCGCGTGGGAGCGACCCCGAATGGGCGGCGCCACCGGCGCGGATCGTGCACCTCGGTCTCGGCGGGTTCTTCCGGGCTCACCAGGCGTGGTACACCGCGCACGCCGACGACGCCGCCAAGTGGGGGATCGCCGCGTTCAGCGGTCGCTCCACCGATCTGGCCGAGCGACTCGCCGCGCAGCACGGCCTGTACACGCTGACCACACGGGGTCCGGACGCGGACGGGATCGAGGTGATCCCGAACCTGGTCACCACCCGTCCTGGCACGGACGTCGAGGCCTGGCGTACCGCGGTCGCGAACCCCGAGGTCACCGTGGTCACCCTCACCGTCACCGAAGCCGCCTATGTGCCGGGCCCCGCGTCGCTCGCCGCCCGACTCCTCGACGGACTCGATGCCCGCCGCCGCGCGGATGCGGGACCGATCACGCTGGTGTCCTGCGACAACGTCGCCGACAACGCCGGTGTCCTGGCCGGCCTGGTATGCACCGCCGCCGAACAGCGAGACCCGGAGCTGGCCGAATGGATTGCCACATCGCTCCGCGTGGTCGGTTCGGTCGTCGACCGGATCACCCCTGCACCGACCGCCGCCGATGTCGAGGCCGCCGCGCACCACGGCTACGTCGACGCCGCGCCCGTGGTCACCGAGCCGTTCGCCGAATGGATCCTCTCGGGTTCCTTCGCCGCAGCCCGACCGGCGTGGGAAACCGCCGGTGCGACCTTCACCGACGACCTCGGGCCCTACACCCGCCGCAAGCTGCACCTGCTCAACGGTGCTCACAGCCTTCTCGCCTACGCGGGGTTGCTCCGCGGTCACACCGAGGTCGCCGGGGCGATCGCCGACCCGATCCTGGGTGAACTCGTCGAAGCCTGGTGGGACGAGGCGGCCGGCCTGGTCGGTGGTGACTCGGCGGCGATCCACGCCTACCGGGCGGCGCTCGTCGAACGGTTCTCCAACGATCGGATCCACCACCGCCTCGCCCAGATCGCGATCGACGGGTCGACCAAGTTGCCGATGCGCATCGTGCCCGTCGCTGCCGACCGGCTCGCCCGTGGGCGCGCCGCCCCAATGGCGGCGACGGTCATCGGCGCCTGGATCGCCTATGTCGAACGCGCCGATGATCGCGTGGCAGATGTGCACGCGCCCCGTTTGCATGACGCGATCACCCGGAGCGACATGGGCGAGCGCGGGGTCACGCGGCGTCTCGTCGACCTTGTCGCCCCGGAACTTTCCGCAGACCCCGACTTCGTGGCAGCGGTCATCGATGTCCGCGATCGCTTCACGTGAGCGAACTGATCGACCACCCGCACCGCGTCGAATCGAGTCTCCTGGAGAGCTGCAGGTCCGAGCGTCGCGGCGTCGGTGGATCAGACGAGTTCGAGTCGTGCCGATCAACGGCCCGGGGCGATCACCGTGAGGCCGTGTGCCGCGGCCGCAGCCGAGAGGCGGTCGTCGTAGCTGATGACCGCGTCGATGTCCTCGCGCAACTCCAGAGCCGTCGCGAGATGGATCGCGTCGAGTGACCGCAATCCGATCGGTTCGAGCGCACCTGCTGCGTCGAGGATGGATCGGCCGAGCGTACGCAGTCGAACCTGCGCGATGAGACGTTGCGCGACCGCCGGGGCGTCGGGCCCTTGGCGCAGTGCAACGCGCTGCAGTTCGGTGACGAGCAGTTCCGACGAGACCAGGGGCACGCTGGGGCCGGTCGCGAAAAACCGGCCCAGCGCGACCGACTCGGCTTCGTGGCGTAGCCGTTTCGCCAGGGCGGACGTGTCGACGTAGTAGAGGGTCAATGATCCTCGGAGGTCCGCAGGTCTTCGAGGACCTCCGAGGGCGACGCGCCCTCCCACGGTTCCAGCGGCTCGATGTCGGCGATCGATTCTGTTGCCGCCGGCGTGGTGATCTCACCGGACGCCACGAGCCGTTCGAAGACCGAACCGGGACGTTTGCCGGTGAGCTGAGCGACGGGACGCCCCCGGTTGGTGATCTCGATCGTCTCTCCGGAAGCGGCGCGTGCCACCCAGTGCGACGCATTCTGACGCAGTTCGCGCAACCCGATTGTCGTCATGTTGCACATTGTAGCACTTCCAGTGGCGACCGTGGATCGGCCTGGGATCGCGACGGTGAGTTCCTGTGATCATGGGGGTGCCTCCTAGGCTTTGCCATAATGTCTGACGACCCATCAGATTTGGCTGACTCGACCGTCACCCGAGCCGATGACGTCCCGACCGATGGAGGCGGCGAGGTCCTCGACGACCGTACCGAACCCGGTGTCGCCGCCGTGTTGAGCACCCGGATCACCAAGATGCTCGGCGTGCGCTACCCGATCGTCCAGACCGGCATGGGTTGGGTGTCCGGTGCGCACCTGACCGCGGCGACGTCCGCGGCGGGAGGGTTCGGGATCCTGGCCGCGGTCACGATGACCTTTGACGAGATGGTCGACGCGATCGGCCGGCTGAAGGCCCAAACCGACGCACCTTTCGGCGTCAACTTCCGCCCCGACCAGCCCGACCTGGACGCCCGGATCAAAGAGGTCACCAAGGCCGGCGTGAAGTTGGTGAGTTTCGCCGGGGCCCCCACCGCCGACACCGTGGCCCGGCTGCACGACGCCGGGGTACTGGTCATGCCCACCGTGGGCGCTCGTCGCCACGCCGAGAAGATGCTGGGTTACAGCGTGGACGCCGTGATCGCCCAGGGCGGCGAAGGTGGCGGCCACACCGGTGTGGTGCCAACCTCGCTGCTGCTGCCCGACGTCGTCGACGCGGTCGGAGAGGAGATCCCCGTGCTGGGCGCCGGCGGCTTCCACTCGGGCGCCGGACTGGTCGCGGCCCTTGCCTGGGGGGCCGACGGCATCGCCATGGGCACGCGGTTCCTGCTCACCGCCGAGTCGCGGGTGCCCGAAGCGGTCAAAGCGCAGTACCTGGCCACGCCGGTCACCGGGACCGTGGTGACCCGGGCGCTCGACGGTGCCCCCCAGCGGGTGATTCGCACCGAGCTCGTGGACGGTTTGGAGAAGGCTTCGACGCTCACCAAGCTGCCCAAGGCCCTGCGCAACGCGCTGGCGTTCAGAAAACAGACCGGCACGTCGTTGGGCGACCTGGTCAAAGAAGGCCTCGCGATGCGCAAGTCCCAGAATCTGAGCTGGTCCCAGTTGGCGATGGCCGCGAACGCGCCGATGTGGATCAAAGCCGCGCTCGTCGACGGCAACCCCGAAGTGGGCGTGCTGCCCACCGGCCAGAACGTCGGGGTGATCGACGAGTTGCCCACCGTCGCCGAGCTGATCGACGGGATCATCGCCGAGGCGACCGCAACCCTGGAACGACTGGGTTCGGGGGCGTAGATGGATCTGACCTGGAGTGACGCCGAGGTGGCGTTCCGCGACGAAGCCTGTGCGTGGCTGACAGAGAACCTGGCGGCCTGGCGGGACGCGCACGGCGGCGCAGCAGCGATCCCCTCCGGTGACACCCGAGCCGGGTTTGCGATGCATCTGGACTGGGAGCGTCGCTTGTTCGAGAACCGCTGGGCGGTGGTGTCCTGGCCGAAGGCCTACGGCGGCCGCGAGGCGACCCTGTGGGAGTGGTTGCTCTTCGAACAGGAGTACTACGCCGCCGGGTGCCCGCCGCGGGTCACCCAGAACGGGATCTTCCTGTTGGCTCCGTCGCTGTTCGCGTTCGCCAACGACATCCAGCGTGACCACATCCTGCCGCGCATGGCCGCGGGCACGGACACCTGGTGCCAGGGCTGGTCCGAACCCAACGCCGGATCGGATCTGGCGAGCCTCACCACTCGGGCGACACGCACCGAGGGCGGCTGGATCCTGAACGGCCAGAAGACCTGGACCACGCGTGGCGCGTTTGCGACCCATCTGTTCGGCCTCTTCCGATCGAACCCGGACGAAGAGCGTCACCGGGGGCTGACCTACCTGCTCGTGCCGCTGGACACCCCCGGCGTCACGGTTCGGGGTTTCGGCCGTCTCGATGGCGACGAAGGGTTCGCCGAGGTGTTCTTCGAGGACGCGTTCCTGTCCGACGACGCCCTGCCCGGCGGCGTGACCCTGGGTGAGACCGGTGAGGGCTGGAAGGTCGCGATGTCGACCACGTCATCGGAACGCGGCCTGACCCTGCGCTCGCCGGGGCGGTTCCTGGCCACCGCCGAGCGCCTGATCGCCGCCTGGCAGGCGTTGGGTGACGGCGTGCGGGCCGAGCGGGCGGCACTGGGCGAGCGGATCACGAACGCGTGGATGCGGGCCGAGGCCTATCAGCTCCAGACCCTGCAGACGGTCACCACGACCGTGGAAGGCGGCTCGGTCGGCGCCGAGTCGTCGCTGGTGAAGCTGTGGTGGTCCGAGTTGGACATCGAGTTGCACGAATGCGCGCTCGAGTTGCTCGGCATCGGTGCGTTGATGGATGGACCCTGGACCAAGGGGTTCCAGTTCTCGTTGTCGGGGCCGATCTATGCAGGCACGAACGAAGTGCAACGCAACGTCGTGGCCGAACGGGTGCTCGGCCTGCCCAGAGTGTCGGCGAGCAGGTAGGGGAGACCAGACGATGCGTTTCGCTTTCACCGACGACCAACTCGCCCTGCGCGAGGCGGTGCGTGACCTGCTCGCCGCCGAATGCCCGCCCGAGGTCGTGCGTGCCGCCTGGCCGGCGCCGGATGCCGATGGGCAGGGCCCGGGGGCGGGGGCGCGCGCCGAGACCGAACGGCTCGACACCTTGTGGTCGCACCTCGCCGACATGGGTGTGCTCGGCCTGCTGGTGCCAGAAGCCGACGGTGGCATGGGCTTCGACGAGGTCGCCGCGGCGGTGGTGTTGGCCGAGACCGGGTTCGTCGCGGTGCCCGTGCCCGTGGTCGAGGCGATGTGCGTGGTCGCCCCGGCGACCGGCGACACCGCGCCTGCCCGCGGGCACGTCGGTTGGGGTGCCGAGCCACTCGCCGGAGAACCGGTCGACGGGGCGCTCAGCCGCTTCGGCTCGTCGGTCGAGGGCGACGACCGGGCTTTCGAGCGCGCCGCGCTCGGGACCGCCGCGCAACTCATCGGACTCGGCCGACGCATGTTGGATCTCACGGTCGCCTACGTGGCCGAACGCCACCAGTTCGGCGTGCCGATCGGGTCGTTCCAGGCGGTCAAGCACCATCTCGCCGACGCCCGACTCGCACTCGAGTTCGCCGCGCCCGCGGTGTGGCGTGCCGCGTGGTCGCTGAGTGAGGGCGCCGAGACCGCGCCCCGGGACGTGTCGATGGCCAAGGCCATGGCCGGCGACGCGGCGCATCTGGTCGGTCGCCAAGCGCTGCAGTGCCACGGCGGCATCGGCT
>CAZEAV010000180.1:0-6186 GCA_964510215.1 uncultured Iamiaceae bacterium | reverse complement strand
GCCGGTGTCGTCGCCGCGGTCGGTGCCGCGGCGTGCGACGTCGCGGTGGGCGACCGGGTCATGGCGACCACCATGATGAACCCGAAAGGCGGCACGTGGTCCGAGTCGGTGGTCCTCGATCAGCGCGGTGTCGCGCCGATCCCGGACGAGGTCGCGTTCACGACCGCGGCCGCCATTCCGATAGCCGGCGATGCCGCCGTGGAAAGCATGCACACCCTCGGAATGCGGCCGGGCCAGACCCTGTATGTGGCCGGCGCTTCCGGTGCCATCGGCACGTTTGTCGTTCAGCTCGCGGCTCAGCGCGGCGTAAGAGTCGTCGGCTCGGCGTCGCCCGCCAACCACGGCTACGTCCGGTCCCTCGGCGCGGAGCTGGCGGTCGACTACCGCGATCCGGCGTGGGCCGACGCGGTGCGCGCGTGGTCGCCCGGAGGTGTCGACGCAGCCCTGGCAATCCAGCCCGGCACACCGGCGTCGAGCCAGGCGGTCGTGCGCGACGGCGGGCATCTCGTCAGCGTGTCGGGTGACCCGTGCCCGTCCGAGCGAGGCATTTTCGTCGAACAGTTCGTCCACCGGCCGGACGTGGGCACCGACATGGCCGAGCTCGTCGATGCGATCGCTGAAGGGCGGATCCATCTCGAGATCGAACGGATCTACGCCTTCGGTGACGCGCCTGCGGCGCTGGCCAAGACCGAGACCCGCCACGCCCGGGGAAAATCCGTCGTCGAGGTGCGTCGAGCAGGGACATCGGCGACGAAGGGGCGCCTGGCGTCGTCGGTGGGAACCGGGCATGGCTGAGCCGGTGCACCTCGAGGTGTGGTCCGACATTGCGTGCCCGTGGTGCTACATCGCGAAACGTCGGCTCGACCAGGCACTGGCCGACGCGGTCGTCGGTGCCGATTTCACCGTGACGTACCGGAGCTTCCAGGTATCGCCCGGCGCGCCGCAGGACTACGACGGGTCGGCCATTGACTTCCTCGTGCACCACAAGGGCATCCCGGCGGCCCAGGTCAAGCGAAGTATGACGCAGGTCGCCCGCATCGCCGCCTCGGTCGGGTTGGTGTATGACGTTCAGCGCCTCGCGCCCGCGAACACGAACAAGGCGCATCAGGTCCTGCACTTCGCCAAGGCCCGCGGCGCCCAGGGAGCGATGGTCGACCGGCTCTTCGCCGGCTTCTTCGCCGAGGGACGAGCGATCGGCCGGGACGAGGTGCTCGTCGAGCTTGCCGTCGACGTCGGCCTCGACGGCGCCGAGTTACGCGACGTGCTGTGCGACGGCGAGTTCGCGCACGCGGTGCAGGCGGACATCGACGCCGGACGCGCCCTCGGGCTCACCGGTGTCCCGTTCTACGTCATCGACGGCACGCGGTGTCTCCCGGCTGGTCAGGCCCCCGAGATCGTCGCGGCGATGCTCGAGTCCGGCGATCCAGATGATTCACATCGTGGGAGTGGGCCCACCATGCGAGGTCGATGAGCGGCGTGGTCGAGTCTCGGCCTCGCTGCATCGCGTGATCGACGATGCCCCGACACTCCGGCCCGCCGGCGCATCCGCCCGATGCCCCGTGCCACATGGTCACGCCGAGTCCACGCCGAACAGGCGGGCCGCGTTGGCATTGGAGAACCCGCGGCGATCCGCGTCCGAATCGAACGCGGCGAGCAAGGTGTCGATCTGGTCCCGTGTCGGACGCTGGAACGGGTAGTCGGTGGAGAAGATCAGCCGGTCGGCGGTGGTCACCGACAAGGCATAGCGCAATAGTGCGGGGTCGAGCATGCCCGAGGTGGTGATGTGGAAGTTCGACCGGACGTACTCGGAGACCTTCTTCGGCAATCCGGCCACCCCGGAGAGGCTGTCGACCCGGTCGAGCCAGAACAACAACAGCTCGCCCCAATGCCCGAGCACCACCTGCAGCTTCGGATGCCGGTCGAAGGTGCCGCGCAGGATCAGCCGCAGGGCCGCGGTGGCCGCATCGACGTGCCAGCCCCAGCCGAAGGTGGCCAGGCCCAGGTCGGTCAGGTCGTCGAAACCCCGGTAGGCGGCGTCGCGCACGGCGGCCGAGGGCAACTGGGGGTGGATGAACACGGGCTGGCCCAAATCGGCCGCGGCGGCGAAGAAGTCGTCGTGGACCGGGTCGTCCAGGAAGGTCTCGCCGGATCGGCCGTACACCATGGTGCCGACGTGTCCGAGTCCGGCGGCACGCTCGAGCTCGCCCGGCACCGCCTCGGGTGACGACATCGGCAACGTGGACAGTGCCCGCAGGCGGTCCGGGTGCCGTCGCACCGCCGCCGCGGCCGTGTCGTTCGCGACCCGGCTCAGCCGGACAGCGTCGTCGGGGCGGAGCGGATGGGTGCCCGGCGGGGTGAGTGCGACCAAGGCGAGGTCGATGCCCTGTGCGTCCATCGCTGCGATCCGGCCCGCGCCGAGATCCTGGAGTCGGGCCTGGTTGTCGTCCAGGTCGTTGAACGCCAGGCTCTCGTCGACTGGCGTCACCTTGCGAAGCGCATCGGTGAGCTCGGGCAACATCCAATGTTCTTCGATTGCGATGAGACCCATGGCGGCCACTCCTTGTACCGGTCGATCCGACGATGTCCACCCTTCGCCGCGTACCTATCATATGTTAGCTATTTGTTGACAGGTAATATAGCGTTGTCGATGTGGACGACGCGCAGCAGGCCCGATTGTTCGAGCTGGCGGATCTGATCCTCGCGCTGAGTCGGCACATCCATGCCTCCAAGGACTTCGCGTTCGAAGCCTGGACGCCGCTGGAAAGCGCGGTGATGCGGTACATCGACCGCAACCCGGGCACGACGGCGAGCGCCGCCGCAGAGGCGACTCGGCTGATCTCCTCCAACTTCAGCCGGGCGGTCCGCGGGCTGGAGCGCAACGGTCTCGTGCGCCGGAGCGTCGACCGGGACGATGCGCGCCGCGTCCGGCTGTACCCGACCGAGGTGGCCGACCGGCAGCTCGACCTGCTCCGGGCGACCTGGAGCCGGCTTCTGGACGGGGTACTCGACGACCCAGGTGAGATCGACGCCATCAACGACGCGCTGCGTCGTATCGAAGCCCACCTCGTGGGGCCGGGCCGCGCACCGGGTCCGACCGGCGACTCGCCTCGCTGAGCCGCGCGTCATCGGGCGTGCCCCACACCGCGGGTCCAGCCGAACTACTGGATTTTCGAACCGAGGCGAGGTAGCATCGAACACCAGTTCGCAACCTCAGCGTCAGGAGAGCCGCCATGACGTGGACCGCCGCCGACACCTATGCCGAAGGGCTCGACTTCTTCACCACCGTGGTTGACAACGTGCCCGCGGGCATGTGGGACCGTCCCGCACCCTGTGCCGGGTGGACCGCGCTCGACGTGCTCGGCCACCTCGGCCAGGCCGCAGACATGGGTGCCCGCATCCTGCGCGGCGGCGAGATGAACTTCGACCGTGTCGATCCCCCTTCCGTCGCGGTGGAGGGCGACCCGAAGGCCTGGTGGCACGCGCTTGCCGAGAACGCCCGCGACGCGTTGGCGACCGTGGACGACCTCGACCGGGAGGTCGACTCACCCATGGGCCGCCGGACCATACGCGAAGGACTGTCATTCCCTGCGGTGGACCTGTTCATCCACGGCTGGGACCTCGCCGCCGCAACCGGCCAGAGCGTGGTCATCCCCGCTGAGGCGATCGCGTTCACCCGGGCCATGTTCGAGCACATCCCGACCGAGGTCGCAAGACGCCCAGGGGTCTTCGGCCCCCGAATCGACGCGCCCGCGGGCGCGTCGGACACCGACGCGCTCATCGCGTTCACCGGTCGGGACCCGGGTTTCCCGTCGGGCACCGTGGCCACCTAGCGGCGTAGCGGTACCGTCCCCGGGGTGGTTCCACCAGCGAAGCGGGACACCGCGCCCTCTCTGCCCTTCGGCCCGGTCATGGCCACCGGCGGCGCAGCAGCCCTGGCGCGGCTCACGGGCCTGTCTGCCGCGGTCGACCCTCTGGTCGTCCTCGCCGGGGTGCAGGCGTTCGCCATCCCCACTCTGGCCGCTCGGCGCCACGGCTCGCCGTGGGCGGCAGCGGCCCGCTGGTGGTCGGCGGCCGCGCCGGCGCAACGATTCGGAGACTGCACGATTCCCCTGGGTTGTGCCACGGTGGCCACCGGCGCGGCGGTGACCACCCGTGCCTCGTGGGCGGGCGCCGCGGGGGGTTTTGTCATAGTCGCGCACCGAGCGCCCGTGGCGCGCGTGCCGGCGTTGGCAGCCGCGCTGACGAAGCGCCCTTCCGGGCCCGGCGCCGTGGACGGCGTCTGGTTCCTGGCTCCCGCCGCGTTGCTGGGCAACGCCCTCGGCCTCGTGGCTCTGGGGGGCCGCTGGTCCACGACGGTCTTCGACGAGATCGCCCTGGCAGAAGCGGTCGCCGGGGTCGTCGGCTATGCGTTGGTGGTCGTGGCTGCCGGCGTTCGCGTGGCCCGCTCGGGGTTGGGCTCGTCGCCCCGCGCGCCCTGGTGGATCGCGGCGGGCTGTGGCGGGCTGGCCGCGGCCGCCACCGGCGAATTGGCATCCCTGCCTGTCGGCGCGACACGCTGCTGGCTGACCGGCCTGACCGTGGCCGTGTGGCTCGTCGGCACCGCCGCGTTGGTCCCGATCCTGATCCAGAGCATCCGTTACGCGTCCCGCGTCACCCGGGTGGAGACGGTGAGCTGGACCCCCACCTTCTCCACCGCGGTGTATGCCCTGGGCACCTTCCAGGTCGCGCGGCTCGGTGGCACTCGGGGAATCGACGATCTGGCACACATCGCCGGCTATGCCACCGTCGTCGCCTGGGCCGTGACGGTGACGATGTGGTGCATCCTGGCCGACCGCTGGACCCGGGGCTGAGGGGACACTCAACCGACGACGGAAACGTGGCGGCCCGGCAGTGCACGGACCGGGGACCGCTCACCCGTCGACGCGCGCCTGCAGGTCGGCGATCCAGCTCTGGGCCTCGCGGACCGATGCGGACACGCCCGCGCGTACCGCCGAGCCGTTCGGTCCAGCCGCCGGGTAGGAACCCAGGAACTTGCACCGGGCCTGTTCCGCGCGCAGGGTCCGGAGTGCGTCGGCCACGACCTCATCGGCGATGTGGCCCTCCAGGTCGATGAGAAAGCAGTAATCGCCGAGCCCGGAACGCGCCGGTCGCGATTCCAATCGGGTCAGGTTCACCGCCCGTGCCGCGAACTCCGCCAGGATCGCCAGCAGCGAGCCGGGTCGATCCGCGCGCTGGAACACGACGATCGTGGTCTTGTCGTGGCCTGTGGGAGCAGGGATGTGACCCGGCGCCACCGTCACGAACCGGGTGGCGTTCTCGGGGTGGTCCTCGACGCCCGTGGCGAGTGCGTCGAGCCCGTAGCGTTCACCCGCGAGCGAGTTGGCCACCGCCGCCGCCGAAGGGTCGCCGGATTCGGCGACGAGTTGCGCGGCGCCGGCGGTGGAGTCCACCGGGCGTTCGACGGCACCGGGCAACGACTCGTGCAGGAACCTGCGGCATTGACCGAATGCCACCGGCATCGACACCACCGAGGAGACGCCTTCCAGGCTCGCCCCCGGTACGCCCAGCACGTCCAGGCTGACCGGCAGCACGATCTCCCGCTGGATGAACAGGTCGACTTCGAAGATCAGCGTGTCGACCGTGGCGTTGACCACCCCTTCCAGGGCGTTCTCGATCGCGACGACGCCGATGTCCACCTGGTGTTGCGCGGTGGCGTGCAGCACCTCGGACATCGAGGGGAAGGGCACCAGATCCGAGCCGGCGAGCTCGGCGACAGACCGCGCCGCCTGCTCACAGAACGTGGCTTCCGGGCCGAGAAACCCGACCCGCGACACGCTCGTGCTGGAAAGATCTGACACCCCGGGCACGACCGGCAAGGATAGTGAGGTGGATGCTCACCACCTTCGCGCGTTGCTCGAATCGGTGCGCGACGGTCGACTCGACGCCGACGCCGCCGTGGCACGCCTGCGCGCGCTGCCCTTCACCGATCTGGGCTTCGCCCGCGTCGATCACCACCGCGAACTCCGCCAGGGGCGGCCCGAGGCGGTGTACGCACCGGGCAAGTCGCCCAACGAGGTGGCGGCGATCGTCACCGAGTTGCTGCACGAGGATCCCGATGCCGGGCCGGTCGTGGTCTCCCGGGCCGACCCCGCACAACTGGCCGCGGCAGCGGCCGCGAATCCCGGC
>CAZEAV010000179.1:0-6215 GCA_964510215.1 uncultured Iamiaceae bacterium | reverse complement strand
TGTACGCGTACTGCGAGGCGACCGTGCCGCGCATCCAGGTCATCACCCGCAAGGCGTACGGCGGCGCGTACGTGGTGATGAACTCCAAGTCGATCGGCGCAGACCTGGCCTTTGCCTGGCCGACCGCCGAGCTGGCGGTCATGGGTCCGGCGGGGGCCGTGGAGATCGTCTACCGCAACGAGCTCGCAGAGGCTGCCGACCCGGTGGCTCGGCGCGCCGAGCTGACCGATGAGTACACCGAGCGGTTCTGCAATCCCTATGTGGCTGCGGACCGGGGTTTCGTTGATGCGGTGATCGACCCGGCCGAAACCCGGATCAAGTTGATCGAGGGCCTGACGATGCTGCGGTCCAAGCGCGAGAACCTGCCCGGACGCAAGCACGGGAACATGCCGCTGTGAATGGCGAGCTCGCGCCGGTCGTCACCGGAGGCGGTGAGGTGACCGACGAGGAGATGGCCGCCATCTCGGCCGCCGCGTCGGTGCTGGTGTTCGGACCCCGGGTCGGGGCTCCCGCGGTCGATCCGGTGCCCCGCTGGCGTTTCTCGGGACGGTGGTGGGTCAAACCGGTGCCGCTGCGGCGCCACCGGCCCTGAAATCGCCACACGTGTCGACGCCGGTCGATCAGTCCCCCACACCTGAGCTGACCACGGTTGCGCCCGAGTACGCGGTGGTCCACGTCGGTGACGAGGTGCGTCACTACGGGGACCTGAAACCCGACACCGACTATTCCTTCGACGGCTTCGACTTCCGCACCCTGCCCGCGCCGGGCGAGTTGCTCAGCACGGTGGCCACGGTGAACGACGTGCACTTCGGCGAGACCGAGGCCGGGATCATCGAAGGTTCCGACATTGGCCCGGTCCTGCGATCCGAGCCCGGCGAGGAGCCGTATCCGGAGTTGATGAACCGCGGCGCGACGGCCGAGATCGCGGCATTGGGCCCCGACGCCGTGATCGCCAAGGGTGACCTGACCTCGGACGGCACCCGCGAGCAGTACGAACGGTGCCTGCAGGTCTACACCGACGCGTTCGGTGATCGGTTCCACCACGTACGGGGCAATCACGACGCGTGTCACGGTGGGCGGTTCGCGGCTTTTGCCCACCAGCGCATCGATGTGCCGGGCGCGACGGTCGCGTTGTTGGACACCGCCATCGAGGAACAACCCAACGGGCGGGTGACCGCCACCCAACTCGACTGGCTCGACGCGCTGGCCAAGGCAGCGGACCGGCCGGTGCTGGTGATGGGGCACCACCACTGCTGGAACCCCGATACCGACCACCGGGAAGGGATCTACTTCGGCATCGATCCCGACGACTCGGCCGCGTTGGTGGCCCTGGTTGCCCGGCGGCCGGCGCTCGTGGGCTACTTCGCCGGTCATACGCACCGGAATCGACGCCAGGTCATCACCGCGACCGGGACGGTGCCCTGGGTGGAGGTCGCGTCGGTGAAGGACTACCCGGGCTCCTGGGCCGAATACCGGATCTATGAGGGGGGAATCTGCCAGATCCACCATCGCATCTCGACACCGGAGGCGTTGACATGGACGAACCGGACGCGCGCCATGTTCGCGGGCCTGTATCCCGCGTACGCGTTCGGCGATCTGGGCGACCGCTGCTTCGAGGTGCCACTGCGCCGGTGAGGTCGCCGAGGCATCGGCCGCGTAGCCTCAAGAACTCCGCAGTCGTGACCGACGGGTGATCCGTGGCAGGTATTCAGGAAGCACAGAACAGATGGCAGGTGGTGCGGTCGCGGAGTCGAACCCGTGGCATCGTGGCCTTGGTGATCGCGGTGCTGGTCATACTGGCCATCGCCGTGCTGGCCCAGGCACACGCTGCGATCGTGGCGATCATCGTGGTGGCGGTGGTGGTCATCGCGGTGGCGATCGTCGCGACCATCGGCAAGAAGCAGACGGGGCTCAGCCTGACCCCCGAATGGAAGCCGGAAGTCGATCGGGACGCGTTCGACGAAGAAGACGACGAGCAGGCCCGGCCCGCCGACGAAGCGGACGACGCCGCGGACAACTCGTCCGGTGGGGCCGAGGGCCAGGGTGCGCAGGCCGCTTCACAGCCGGACGATCAGTCCGACGCCGAGCCGATCCGACGCATGGACGCGCAGATCCTCGGCGGTGATCTGTCCAAGCTCGGGCAGGTCGTGTCGCCCAAGCTGGCGAAGTCCTACGCCGTGGGCACATTGGTGCTCGAGGGGCCCGACGTCGTATGGGTCCCGGGAGCGGCGTCCAAGGCGATCGGTATCGAGGAGCTCTCCGCCGCCCCCGACCAGGTGTCTGCGGTCGAGGCGGCGCCGTTGTGGGGGTCTTGGGCATTGATCCGGGTGGCCACGGCCGGCGGCGACGAGTGGTGCATGCGGGTGCCGGGCAGCGTCGATCTGTCCCCGGCGTTCGCAGAGCTGGGTCTGACGGTCCACAGCCGCACCTGAACCCAGGGCCGTGGCTCGGCCAGGGCCGCCGTTGTCGGAGGTTGGGCGAGGAGCGGACCGTGTGCTTCGCGCGTGGCAAGGTCGCCGCGGTGTCTGCCGGGGTGCGGTCGCTCGTGGTGGGTCGTGCGCGGCCCGGCGAGTGGCGGCGTGAGGTTGTGGTTTCAGGAGGTGGCGATGGTGAAGTTGGTGGTGCCTACGGTGGTGAACGTGCGGTAGGTGTGGGTTGCGTCGGTGGTGATGGTGTCGCCGCCGGTGATCGACAGCTCGGCAGCGTCGTCGGTGGTGTACGCGATGACGACCACCCCGGACCCGCCGTGGCAGCCGTCGCCGCACCCGCCGGGACCGCCGCCGGCGCCGCCTCCTCCTCCAGCGACGTGGCCACGCCTCCTGGCCCCAACTCACCCACCGGCTACTCGCAACCGTTCGACCAGCCAACTGAGTGGTATCGGGGCTGAAGACTCCTTGTCAATGCTATCGTGGCGCGCTATAGCTCTCCTATGCACAAGAGCACGACTCGAGGCTGCCTCGGAACCGCGCCCTGCGCACCTGGGACGTGCGCTCGCCTCATCGCAACGCTGTCACTCGTCGCGATTGTCACGCCGCTGCTCGCCGCACCGGCAGGCGCCGGAGGTGACCCGGGCTGCCCGCACGGCGCAAACCAATACTCGGCGGCATGTCTACACGGCGTCGTGCAGTTTGGCAATTACACGGAATTTCACAACAACAACATGTACTTCACAAACTCGGCCTATGAACATGCGGGCGCCCACATAAATCATACCCTATGGACCCTCAGTGGATCGCCTTGCTATGACTAGATACACCCTAGAGAGCCCGGAGACTCAGAGAACGAATAGTCATGCAGAAGACCACAGTAATACGATGGCTCGCCGGTGCGATTGCGGTTGCTATCGCCGTCGGCCTCACGGGGTGTGGGGGCGGCGCTGAGCGGGTCCAAAGCCGTTCAGCGACGGCCACGGCGGGGAAGCCAAGGCCCTCAGCGGCCCGCGGCGTGGCAGCCAAGGCGGGACCGGAGGACGGAGCTGAGGCTGGGCCGGTCGATCAAGGAACGGCAGCCCCGCTTGCTACGGCCACTATCACCCCGCCTCACTCGACGGCCAAGTCGCTCACGTCGGCTACACAAGCGGTGAAGCTGGCGCGCTCAGACACCGCCGAATTCAAGGATGTTACACGGTCCGAAGCGAAGCGAACCACCTGGGGAACCCTCCGGCGGTCGTCTGATATGTTTGAAAATGCCCGGCCAGCATCGACCCTCGAGGTTGCATCCTCCGAACCCGTCTGGGCCATTGCGGTAAGTGGCGACATTGTGCCGGAATTTGCGAACGGCAAGTCGTACAAATACGGCGTGATCGTGTATGACACCAAGACGAGCGCGGTCCTCGGCATGGCCGCGCGCAACACCGATGGCGACTGGCCCCAGTGGTTCAGTGATCTTCCGGCTGACGGCGGGACCGATAAGTAGCGACTGACGCCGATGGCGGCGGCGACTCGGTGATGCCAGGCGGCGCCGCCCCAGGGTGAGCGTCAAAGTCGTCGGGGCAAAGGCTGGGGAGGCCGGGCCCGGGTGATATTGCGTCCGATTGCTCGGAGGTCGGCGGCGACGTCGGCGCGGATTTGGGATCGGTCTTCGTCGACGGTGACGCCGCGGGTCCAGCGGATCCGGTTTTCGGTGCCCCAATGTCGGCGGACCGACGTGTCGAGTTGTCCGGGTCCTGCGCGGTCGGGTGTCGGGCCGGTGATGTAGTAGGCGTTCCCGCGCGGTTCAGTTCCGGAGCTGGGCGAGCAGGCGGAGAAGCTCGAGGTACAGCCAGACGAGGGTCACCATCAGGCCGAAAGCGGCGTACCACTCCATGTAGCGGGGTGCGGTCGCGTCGACGGCGCGGCGGACGAAATCGAAGTCCAACAGTAGGTTGAATGCGGCGATGCCGACCACGGCCAGGCTGAAACCGATACCGACGACGCCACCGTCGAAGAGCATCGACGTTGAGACGCCCAAGAGCGACAGGATCCAGCTGAACGCGTAGATCACGAACATCGCGCCGGTGGCGACGATGATGCCCGTGCGCAATTTGTCGGTGACCTTGATCGTGCCGGTGGCGAAAAGCACCCACATGATCACGAACACCGCGCCGGTCAACTCGATCGCCTGCAGGACGATGCCCTGATAGCGGACGTCGAAGATCTTGGAGATCGCGCCCAGTAAGAGCCCTTCCGCGATCGCGTACAGCACCGCGGTGACCCGGGCGATCTTCGGCTTGAACACGGTCGCCACGGCCAGGATCAGCCCGACGATCCAGGCGGGCCACAACCAACCGGGAATGTGCGTAGCGGTGACGACGCGTTCGCCGGTGGCTGTCGTCGCGGTCTCGATGGCCACCGCGTGCCAGCCGACGAATCCGGCGATCAGCAGCACTGCGCCCAGCACCGCCGTGGCCGAGGCGACGCCGCTCACCCGCATGGCGTCGTCGACCGAACCTGCGACCGGGCCGTTCCCACCGGTGGTCACCGAATCTGGGCGGTGTGGCCTCCCCGGGCCGCCGGAACCGGTGAAGGTGCGCGGCGCGAAACCGCCGCGGCCGGCGGATTCCATCTCGCGGTCGAACACCTTCTCGCTCAGCGCGGGGTTACTGGTGGGCATGGGCTCCATCATCACCCCAAGCGGCCGCGGTGGCAAGTACCGGCACCGCCCGACCGGGTGGCGCAGAGCGGGATCAGTCGCCCGATCGGGCAGCTTCGGCGAGGTCGGTGAGGTCGGCCATGATCCGGGCCAACTCGAAATCGGTCGGCGTGTAGACCCGTGCGACCCCGGCCGCGATCAGTGCTCCCCGGTCCTCTTCGGGGATGATGCCCCCGGCGACGACCGGTGCGGTCACCCCTTCGCCCCGGAGCAGTGCCACCACGTCGGGGATCAGCTCCATGTGGCTGCCAGACAGGATCGACAGTCCCACCACCTCGACGTCCTCGTCCCGGGCGACCGCCGCGATCTGTTCCGGCTTCAGGCGGATGCCCTGGTAGATGACCTCCATGCCGGCATCGCGCGCGGCGACCGAGATCTGTTCGGCGCCATTGGAATGGCCGTCCAGGCCCGGCTTGGCGACCAGGAGGCGAATCGGGCCACCGGCGAGTGCGCGGTTGCGCGCGGCGACCGCCGCGAGTCCGTCCAGGTGGGCGCCCTGGCCGACCGCGGCGGCCACACCGGTCGGGGCCCGGTACTCGCCGAACGCCTCGCGCAGGGCGTCGGCCCACTCCCCGGTCGTGCCGCCGGCGTGGGCGAAATCGACTGTCGCCGGCATGATGTTGTCGCCGCTCGTCGCGGCTCGCCGCAGTTCATCCAGGGACCGCTTGACGGCGTCGGCGTCCCGACGGGATCGCCAGGCCTCCACGTCCGCGACGGCTTCGGCCTGCACGCCGGGGTCGACCCGCAGGATGGCCTCCGCGCCTCCCAGGGGAGACGGCGCGGTCTCGGTGTAGCAGTTCACGCCCACGACCTGCTGCTCGCCCGACTCGATCCGGCGCAGCCGTTCGGCGTGGGAGGTGACCAGCCGTCCTTTGAGTTCGTCGATCGCCTCGAACGCACCACCCATCGCCAGCACCTCGTCCAACTCGGCGGTGGCCGCGTCCACCAGTTCGTCGGTCTTGGCCTCCATGACGTGGGAGCCGGCGAACAGGTCGTCGTATTCCAACAGGTCGGACTCCACCGCGAGCACCTGCTGCATGCGCAGGGACCACTGCTGGTCCCAGGGGCGCGGCAGGCCCAGGGCT
>CAZEAV010000178.1:4276-6266 GCA_964510215.1 uncultured Iamiaceae bacterium | reverse complement strand
GCAGGAGCTCGAAGGTGACGTTCAGCGCGCCGGGATCGGCCGTGGCGCTGAGACGTAGGTGGTCGGTGAGCGTGGCACCCGCTGCGAGCGGCTCGCCCGTCGCCGCGCCGACCGAGCCGACCAGGGTCTGCCCGGTGGGCTCCTGCAGTGCGATCGGCGACCAGGAGCCGTCGCCGGCTTGCTGTTCCAGGGTCACGTTCGTGGGGTCGAGGGTGCCGAGGTAGCCGGTCTTGGGTGTGATGGTGATGTCCACCCGGGCGTTGTCGACCGCGGCTCCGGCAGCGGGGTTGGTCACCGTGAGGTCGAACGGTGCTGCGGCGCCGCCGGATTCGACGTAGGCGGGCAGGTCGGCCTTCACCGAGGGCGTCGCCGCCACCGAGTAGGTGACCGGTGCGGAGCTGGACGGGGCGTAGTTGCTGTCGCCGCGGTACTTGGCGGTGAGCGTGTGGTCACCGGGCACCATGGCCGAGGTGGTGAAGCTGGCGGCCCCGTCCACGACCGGCTCCGTGGCGAGCGTGGTGGCGCCGTCGAGGAAGTCGACGAAGCCGGTCGGCGCGGTCTCCGAGTCGTTGCCCTCGCCAGGCGCCACCGTCGCGTTCATCGTCACCGGGTCGCCCAGCCGGGAGCCGCCGGCCGGGGTGACCGCCAGCGTCGTGGCGGAGGCGTTGTCGTTGGCCGCCGGGACCGGCAGCGCACCGTTGAAGGTGATGCTGAGCGAGTTGCCGTCCCCGGCGAGCTGGTTGTTGATCGCGCCTTGTATCAGCGAACTGCACGAGTCAGAGCTCTGCACCTCCGGAACCGTGAAGTTCGTGTCCGCGAGGGTGACCGACTGCTTGTCAGGGTCGTACGGGGCCGTCGACTGGAGCGTCAGGTTGACCGGTGTGGCCTGGCAGTCGGCGGTGAGGAAGGCAGGGTTGCCAACGTCGATGTGGAGGCTCACGGTCATCGCGTCCTGCAGGATGACGTTGCCGTCGCTGTCGATGGAGCCCGTCGCGCTGTTCGGTGTCACCTCCGAGAACGACGCGTCGATGTAGACCGTGGCGGTCACCGGACTGGTGATGTTCTCCTGGAATGAGATCGTCGGCGTCGAGAACGACGCACCCGAGATCACGCCCGTAGCGGGGTCGACCGTGCCGGTGATCGTCGTCGGGGTGCCGAGGTCCTGTGTTGTGTCCGCCTTGTGGATGTCGAGCGTGCCGCCGCCTTCGGGCATCGTGAGCGTGAATGGGCCCGGCGTGGCCGCGGGCGCGGCGGCGCCGGCGGTGGCCGGCACGGCCAACAGCGATGCCACAACCAGCAAGGCGACAGCGCCGACCTTCGTCATTGTTCTGGTCATTCTGCGTGCTCCTCCAACGTCGATGAGCTGCGCGTGACGACAGCGCCACGGCACGAACGGTCTGCTTGTACCGCGTCGAACCTTTCGGAACCTGCGCGGCGCGTCCTGGTTCCCGCGACACCCTGACCCGTCGCGCCGTCCGCCGGCCGGCCGCCCGGCACGCGATGTCACACCCGTCGGCGACAATGAGACCCACCGGGGCGTGCCCCTTCGAGGAACTTCCTCCCACTCGACCCCAAAGGACCCTACAATCGAGGGAGACGCCCCGTGGCGCTCGACGAAGCAGCACGAAACCGCATGTTCACCTACTTTTCGGGCACCGCGCTCGGAGTTGAGGTCACCAGCAAAATGCTCTCGCACTTCCCGGCACGAGACATCGACGAACCCGTCTCCAAAGAGCACCTCCGCAGCGAACTCGCCCTCGTCCGCCTCGAACTCCACGAGGAAATGGCCGGACTGCGGAACGAACTCCGCAACGAAATGAGTGGACTCCGCGACGAACTCCACGGCGAAATCGCCGCACAAGGCGCCGAACTCCGCGCCGAAATCGCCGCACAGGGTGCCGAGCTGCGCAGCGAGATAGGTGAACTCCGTCGCGAATCGGGCGAACTGCGCAACAAGATCGTCGCTCAAGGAACCGAACTGCGCGGCGAG
>CAZEAV010000178.1:0-4176 GCA_964510215.1 uncultured Iamiaceae bacterium | reverse complement strand
ATCGGGCGAACTGCGCAACAAGATCGTCGCTCAAGGAACCGAACTGCGCGGCGAGTCGCGGCAACAGTTCTACTGGCTGCTGTCCACCATGCTCGTCGTGCTCGGCATCCTGGCGACCCTCATCGTGGCATTGCACTGACCCTGCGTCGAACACGTTTCTCCCGCTGTCACCAGGTAGCAGACACGCCCGCGGAATCTCTCCCCTCAATCCCCGACCCCGGGCCGGCACGATGATCACCCTCTTCGGCGTCCTCGACGGACTGTTCGTCACCCGCGCCTGAAAGTCGGAGCGCCGACAGGACACTCGCCGGCGACCGAGATCCGGTCCATCACCCGGCGTTGGGGCCAGTAGTCGCTGGAGGCGTAATGCTGCGTCGACCGGTTGTCCCACCAGGCGACCGAGCCGGGCCGCCAACGGAACCGGCACTGGTACTCGGGTCGGGCGATCTCGCCGGTGAGCCGGTCGAGCAGCGCGTCGCTTTCGGCGCGGTCCAAACCCACGATGTGCGTGGTGAAGATCCGGTTCACGAACAACGTCTTCCGTCCGGTCTCGGGATGGACCCGCACGATGGGATGCTCGACCGGCGGGAACCGCGCCTCGAAGGGTTCCCGCTCCTCCGGGGTCATCGCCAGCCCGAATGTGTGACGCCAGTCGTGCACCGCGGTCATCGTGGCGATGCGGTTCTGCAGGTCTTCGGGGAGCCCGT
Source organism: uncultured Iamiaceae bacterium (assembly GCA_964510215.1). Classification (GTDB taxonomy): domain Bacteria; phylum Actinomycetota; class Acidimicrobiia; order Acidimicrobiales; family Iamiaceae; genus JAFDWI01. The sequence goes on along the minus strand of CAZEAV010000178.1, from coordinate 3,469 downwards.
CGTGGGCCGCTGCCGCGTCGGCCCACAGGGTGTCCCCGCCGACCGGGGGGACCTCGACGGCACGGAGTACCGCCCCTTTGGACGGGTCCGGTCGCCAGGTCACATCCGCGTGCCATTCGTTCTCGGCGCCGGCGTAGCGGTCGTCCTTGGCCAGGCGGGCGACGTCCGCGTCGTCCTGGCCGGGGTAGACGAACGGGAAGAACGGGTGGTGCTCCAACGTCCCCCAGCGCTGCGCGAACGCCCGCTGGCGGTCTCGGGTGAGTTCCTGGTCGCGGAAGAACAGCACCTTGTACTCGAGCAGCGCCCGCTGCAGCTCCGCGAACAAGTGGTCGTCGACCGCCTTGTCGAGATCCACCCCCTCGACCTCGGCGCCGATGGTGGGCGACACGGGATGCAGGGTGAACCCCTCGTAGGGACGATCGTCGAAACCGGGGGCTACTCTGGCGGCGACACGAGGGCCGACATCGGGGACGTACATGGGTGTTCCTCCTAGGGGTGAGCGACGCTGCGGGCCGATGGATCCGTGCACGCCGCCAGGGCGCGGCGGGTGTCCGCCGACGCCGGCGCGTCGAGCACGCCGAGCGCCATGTCGATGAGATCGGACTGCAGGGTCGCAACGTCGAGATCATCGCAGAAATGGCCGCCCTCGAGCGTGGCCAGTGAGTTGACGACGAGTCCGATCGCGTGCTCGAAGCGACGGTTGCGAAGCTCGACCGGCAGGTGGTCGAGACCGTCGACGATGGCGTCGCGTACCTCCCGGAACGTCGCACCCTCGAACGACGACTGGACGGTGCGGGCGAACGCCGGGTCGTACGCGGCTTGGAGCAGAAACCGCGCCCAGTAGCTGGGGCGCGGGCCGACGGTGACGTGCTCGGCGAGCGGAACGACGAGCGCTTCGACGAGCGCACGGCGATCCGGCTCGGGGTCGCATTGTTCCAGCAGCGCGCGGCGCCGTGCCCCGACGGTGCCCATCCTCCGGGCCACCACGGCCTCGACCAACCCGGCTTTGGAACCGAAGTGGTACTGCGCTGCGGACTTGTTGCGTTGACCGGCCGCGGCCTGGATCTCGCGCATCGAGGTGGCGGCGAGCCCCTGCTCGGCGGCCAGCCGTTCGGCGGCGTCGATCATCCGAGTCCGGGCGTCGCTCATCGGTTCCACCCTAAGGCACGCGCCTTGATTCGTCAAGGCGCGTGCCTCAACTGGGTCGAATCGCCGCCTCCAGCACGGCGATCGCGCCTCTGGCGTGCATCGAGTCGACTTCCCCATCGGTCTGGACCAGCGACATGAGCAACGAGATCACCACCGCTTCCAGGCCGGCCGCCAACACCTCCGGGTCGATGTCGGCACGGACCCGACCGTCGCGTTGGCCGTCGCGCAGGGCGCGGGCGATCCCCTGTTGCAGCCGCACCTCTGCGGGCAGGACCGCCAGCCGCTCGGCACCGGACGCAGCACCGCCCGCGAGGACGCGTCGAGCGAGCGGGTGATCGTCCAGCGCCGCGAGCAGCCTGGCGAAGACAGCGGCGAAATCGCCGTCGAAATGTCCTGTGGCGACCTCGGGCAACGCATCGGCGATCAACCCGGCGACGTCCGCGTCGACCGCGGCGGCGAGCAGGTCGTCCTTGGAGGCGAAGTAGGCATAGACCGCGCTGGCCGACACCCCGACGGCTCGGGCGATCGCCGGCACCGAGGCACTGCGTGCGCCCACGGCGGCGAACTGGGCCACCGCTGCGACCAGAATCGCCGCGCGCGTCCGCTCCCCCTTGCCGGCCAGCGGGGCAGTCATCGCGGACATGTGACGAATCTACCAGAACTGATGGATTGACTGAATCTTTCGATTCTCCTATTCTGCTCGTATGACGATCACCGAGCCACCTCCCACCGACACCCGTGCGTCCCACACCACCCGGGTCAAGCGACTGAACACGGCGTCGGCCAACAAGGTGATCGACCCGGACACCGACGTGGTCGGTTCGGTCGGCGACGGCCGGGTCGTCGCCCGGGAGATGCTCTCGGTGTACGGGCTCGACCTGGATTTGACCGACGAGCAGTGGGTGACGCTGAGCCGCGAGGAGATGGCGTCGATCTTCGACGCCGGCGTGCGTTTCGAATCCACCCTCATGGCCAACTTCGGCCTGTCGATCGCCTACCGCGACGACCTCACCGACCCTCGGGTGACCTACATGCTGCACGAGGTCGGTGAGGAGACCCGGCACTCACGGCTGTTCGTCCGCGTGATCGACCAGTTGGCCCCCACGGCGAAGAGCCCGTTCAACGGCTGGCTGTTCAAGTTGGCCGACCGGATGGTGTCGGGGTGGGCGCTGCGCCACGACGCCGCATTCATGGTGATGATCCTCTTCGGCGAAGAAGGCCCCGACCTGCTGCAGAAGCTCGCCGTGGAAGACCCCGAAACCGATCCGTTCATCAAGTCGGTCAACCGCTACCACCGCGCCGAGGAGGCCCGTCACCTGAGCTTCGCCCGGACCGTGCTGGGCGAGCTGTACGCCGAGGCGGGATGGTTCGAGCGGTTCCTGATCCGCCACGTCGCACCCATGGCCGGAGCCGGCACCTTCGACTCGCTCGTCCACCCCGGCGTGTACGCCACCGTGGGGCTGCCCACCTGGAAGACCTGGAACGCGGCACGCAAGACCCCCGAGCGCATGGCCATGAAGCGCCAGGTGCTCCAGCCCGTGTGCAACGCGCTGATCGCCGCGGGGGCCTTCCGCCACGGCCGCCCCACCCGGGCCTGGCGCCGCGCGCTCGCCGGATGACTACCAGTCAGCGCTGCTCGAGCGCGGCACGGGTCGCGTCGACGTCTGCGTGCATCTGTTCGATCAGGGCGCTCTCGGAGTCGAAGCGCTTCTCGCCACGCAGCCGCTCGACGAACCGCACCTTCACCCGCTCGTCGTACAGGTCGCCGTCGAAGTCCAACAGGTAGCACTCCAACAGCGACGCATGCGTCTGCTGGTAGAACGTCGGCCGCCGGCCCAACGACATCGCCGCCGGGTGCACGCTGCCGTCAGCCCGCTCGAAGAAACCCGCGTAGATGCCGTCCGCGGGCAGGAGGATCTCCCCCGACACCGACACGTTCGCGGTGGGAAAGCCGAGCGTCCGACCCCGCTCATCCCCGTGGGAGACCACCCCGCGCACCTCATGGGGCCGCCCCAGCCAGGCATTCGCCGCCGCCAGCTCGCCCCGGCTCAAGTGCCGGCGGATGCCCGTGGACGACACCCGTTTCCCGCGGGAGTCCTCCACCGGCTTGCCTTCGGCGTCGACCAGGTCCATACCGATGACGTTGAAACCCAAGGTTCCGCCGAGCTCCTGCAAAAGCGCCACGTTGCCCATGCGCTCGGATCCGAAATGGAAATCGGCGCCCACCACCACCAGCTTCACCCCCAGGGTGTCCACCAGCACCTCGTTGACGAAGGCCACCGCGGACTCATGCGCACGATCGGCGTCGAAACGGATCACC
>CAZEAV010000177.1:0-6269 GCA_964510215.1 uncultured Iamiaceae bacterium | reverse complement strand
CCAGCAGGTGGATGCGGTCGGCTTCCAGTCCCTTGGCTGGTGCGCCGCTACCATGTTGGTCGAAGAGGCTGGCTTGGACTCGCTCGATCTTTACGAGATCCTCTGCACGGTCGAGGACTGGGGAGGCTGCGATATTCCCGACGACCGTGTTGCGACGTGGACAACATTTGCGAATGTGTACCGTTGTTACGCGAACAATCGCCGGACGTAAAGTCGCCTGGGGGGGCCGGCCCGAGCCGCCACGGGCTTCGACACTCACAACGCCATCGATACAGGGCAGTCCCGGACGGATGACCCTGGCCGCCGTGAACCCCGTGTACGTCACTGCTCGGACATGATCCGGTCGAAGACGAGCACCGGGTCTTCCACGACCGGGTCACCGACGCGCAGGTGCACTCGGTGGATGGTCGCGGTGCACGGAAAAGGTGCCGTGTAGTCCTCTCCCACGGCGGGGCCGTGTTCGTACCCACAGGTGAGACCCGCGCCGGTGTTGGAGAACTTGGTCGGCGTGTAACGGGCGAGGGTGGAGGTGGCGACCACCGCGTCGTCGACGAGCAGCGTCACGGTGCCGCCGCCGTCGGTGTCGGGTTCGAAGCGCACGCCGAGGCGGTGCTCGCCGGGGTCGATCGCCGCCGGCGAGGTGACCGTGTCGAGCCGGGCGCCGTACAGGTTGTGCACATAGCGCAGCCGGCCACCGATCAGGTGCAGTGAGAACCCACCCAGCACCGTGCCCTGGGCCAGGAGCGTGCCTTCGACGGGGCCGCCGTCGGGGCCCTCCGCGGGCACCGTCACGTCCGCGACGATCTCGTGCCAGCGGTTCTTCACATAGGGCGCGGCCGCCTCGGGCACCGGCGAGGTGTGCGGCCAAAACGTGGCCGTGCGCCGGTCGCGTCGGGCATCGGGGCGGGGGTGCGCGATCGCGTGGAGGATCCGGTTGTCCAGGGGGAGCACCTGGTTCGCCCGGGCCTCACGCCACCAGAGGTCGACGAGCTCGGCGACCTTGTCGGGATGGTCGGCCGAGACATCATGCAACTCGCTGGGGTCCTCGGCGACGTGGTACAGCTCCCAGTGATCCTCGGAGAACGGCGCATTCTGATCGATCCCGTCGCCGTACAGCGGGGCGATCGGCTTGAACGTCACGGCTTTCCAGCCGTCGTGGTAGATGGCACGGCTGCCCAGCATCTCGTAGTACTGGGTCGTCCGGGGCGGCGCCTCCTCGTCGCCGCCCGGCGCGAGGACGGGCGCGAAGCTCGTGCCGTCGACGGGGGACTGGGGCACGTGGTCGATCGTGGCCGGTGGCTCGATGCCGATCAGGTCCAGAATGGTCGTGGGCACGTCGATCGCGTGGGCATAGGCGTGGCGGATCGAGCCGGAATCATCGATGTGGCCGGGCCAGGCGAAGATGCACGGGTCGGCCACGCCGCCTTCGTGCACCTCGCGCTTCCACCTTTTGAACGGCGTGTTGCCCGCCATCGTCCAGCCCCACGGGTAGTTGTTGTGGCTCGACGCGGTGCCGATCTCGTCGATCCGGCGCGTGAGCTCTGCTGGGGTCGGGAAATCGAAGTTGTACGGGCGCACGTCGTTGATGGAGCCGTCCCGTCCGCCTTCGGCGCTGGCGCCGTTGTCGGACACGAGCGCCACCAGGGTGTCGTCCAGGTCGCCGGTCTCCGCGAGAAAATCGAGCACCCGGCCGATCTGGGCGTCGGTGTGGGCGAGAAACGCGGCGAAACACTCCATGAAACGCGCCGCGACCCGGCGGGCCTCGGGTTCCAGGTCGCTCCACGCAGGAACCCACGGCGGTCGGGGGGCGAGCTCCGCCCCGGGCGGTACCACGCCGAGGGCCTGCTGGCGAGCGAACGTGGCCGCGCGCCAGGCGTCCCACCCGTCGTCGAACCGGCCACGCTCGCGCTCGAGCCATTCGGCGGGAGCCTGGTGCGGAGCGTGGCAGGCGCCGGTCGCGAAGTACAGGAAGAACCTTTTGTCGTCGTCGACGGCCCGCAGGTCGGCGATGTTCTTGATGGCCGCTTCGGCGAGATCCTCGGTGAGGTGGTAACCCTCTTCGAGGGAGCGGGGCGGTGTGATGGAACGGTTGTCGCAGTACAGGGTCGGGACGAACTGATGGGTCTCCCCGCCGTGGAAGCCGTACCAGGTGTCGAAGCCCCGGGCGAGCGGCCAGGAGCGGCGCGACGAGCCCATGTCGGTGGCGTTGTCGGGGGAGAGGTGCCATTTGCCGACGGCGAACGTGGCGTAGCCCTGCGCCCGCAGGATCTCGGACAGGAAACCGTTCTCGATGGGAATCTCCGCGTTGTATCCCGGATAGCCCACCGCCATGTCGGCGACCCGTGCCAGGCCGTTGCGGTGATGGTTGCGTCCGGTCAACAGACACGAACGGGTGGGGGAACACAGCGCGGTGGTGTGGAAGTTGGACAAACGCACGCCGGCACCGGCCAGCGCGTCGATCCGGGGCGTGGCCAGATCCGAGCCGTAACAGCCCAATTGGGCGAAACCCACGTCGTCCAGCACGATCAGCAATACGTTGGGCGCGCCCGCGGGCGGCGTGGGCTCGGGCGGCCACCACGGTTCAGAGGATCGCCAATCGTCCCCGATGACCCCTTGGAATTCGGGTGTGGTCACGGTTGTCCTCCTCGTCCTCCTCGTCGACGGCCGAAGGCTACGCGCCCCGCATCCCCGCCGCGCCCGCGCCGGGGCCGAAGTCAGGAAGGTGCTGCGGGCGCGCGTCGGTCATCCGGCGGGGTCCGTCACGCGTCGCCGAGTTCCCCGACCAGTAGGCGCACGCGGTCGAGGAAGCCGGCTCGCTCGTCGCCTCTGAGCAGCGCGGTGACGGTCGTGGCGAGTTCGTCGAGGTCGACCGACCCGGCCTGCGCCATCGTGGCCACGTCGAGCGCATCCTTCGGGCGAGCGAAGAACGTCTTGAACACCGCCAGGTCCGCGCAGGCGAGCACCGGCAGCTCTGCCCCGGCGAAGGGCACTCGTCGGCGGTTCGCCGCGGCATGGCTGTGGAACGGATGATTCGACAGGAACACGTCGACGGGGGTGGCGGCCCACCACAACCTCGTCTGGCCGTCGCGCCGGAGCTGGGTTCGATCAACCTCACGCACGGTGATCCCGACGGGAAGGGCGGCCTCGACCTGCGCCCATTCGCTCGGGTCGCAGAACACATTGACATCGATGTCACTGGTGGCGCGGGGTTCCGCGGTGCAGAAGGCGAGCGCCAATGCCCCGCCGAAGGCATGGGGGATGTCGGCTGCGTCGAATGCCCGGTGCAAGGCGACGATCTTGCCGGCAAGGCCGCTTGCCACCCGTGCATCAGCCTTTGACGAGCGGTGACGTGACGAGCGAGCGGAGCGGGGGCATGTCCAAGGTCGGGCTGTGCCGCTGGGGAAGGTGGTCGGCCAATTCCAGCAGCTCTTCGAGGATGCGCCCGTTCGCGGCGAGGTCGAGGTCCGGGGCGCTGTGTACCGCGTACGTGAGGCGAGCGCCGGTCGCGGCGATCAGCCGCGCCAGGGTGTCGGTGCGCGGCATGCGCGCGCCCTGCTCGTACAGACAGACCGCGGCCGGAGACGTACCGGCCCGTCGAGCGAGCTCTCGTTGGCTGAGCTGTGCTCGCTCGCGTGCGGTGCGGAGCAGCGTTGCGGCATCCATGTGCCCATGTTATCGGAATAGATAACGCGTCACGCATGCGCGATGGTTCGGCGCCGTCGGTCTACCCGGCGCGGCCCGCTCCCGCATCGTTCAGGTCAGGCGGCGTTTGAGCAGCTTGCCCGATGGCAGGCGTGGCAACTCGTCCACCACGCGGACCGCGCGCGGGCACTTGTAGTGGGCGAGGCGTGACCGGCAGTACGCGATCAGGTCGTCCTCGACGGCCCGGTCGCCGGCGTGGCGGGGATCGAGCTGCACGAACGCCGTGACCTGTTCGCCCAGATCCGGATCGGGCGTGCCGATCACCGCCACGTCCAGCACGTCGGGATGGCCGATCAGCAGGTCCTCGACCTCGCGGGGGTAGATGTTCACGCCGCCCGAGATGATCATGTTCGACGCCCGGTCGGTCAGGTACACGTACCCCTCGTCGTCGACACGACCGACGTCGCCGATGGTCGACCAGCCCCGGTCGGTGTCCCACACCGACGCGGTCTTCTCCGGATCGCCGTGGTAGGCAAACCGGCGAGGCGATTCGAACCAGATCTGGCCCTCGGTGCCCGCGGGCACCTCGGCACCATCCGCGTCGACCACGTGCACCGCGCCCTGCAGCGACCGGCCGACCGAGCCGGGATGGGCCAGCCAGTCATCGGGACCGATGGCGCAGAACCCGTTGCCCTCGCTTCCCGCGTAGTACTCGTACAGGATCGGCCCGAAGAACGCCATGGCCGCCCGCTTGACCTCCACCGGACACGGCGCCGCCGCGTGCACGACGACCTGAAGGCTGGACAGGTCATAGCGGTTGCGAACCTCGGCGGGCAGCTTCAGGATGCGCACCAGGTGGGTGGGCACCACCTGGAGGTGGGTGACCCGGTGGGTCTCGATCGCGTCGAGCAACCCCACGGGGTCGAAGGACTCCATCACCACCACGGAGGCGCCAAGGCTCTGCGCGCCGGTCGTCCAGCCCGCGGGCGCGGCGTGATAGAGCGGCGCGGGCGACAGGTACACCGACTCGGGCGTGAAACCGAACATGGAGGTGAGCATGGCCACGAAGGGCTGCGGGCGACCGAGCTCGGCGCCCACCGGGCCGGGAACGATGCCTTTGGGCCGCCCCGTGGTGCCCGAGGAATAGAACATCCACTGGCCCGCACTCTCCGCCGCGCGCCGCGCGGCGTCGTCGGGCGAGGTCACCTGCTGGATCGCGGCGTCCTGGGAGATGAAGCCGTCGATTGCCCCGCCGACCGCCAGGGCCACGGCCAGATCGTCGGTCCGCTCGGCAACGCCGGCGGCGAGGTCGCCCAGCGCCGCGGAAGCGACCAGCGCCCGGGCGCCGCAGTCGGTGGCGATGAACGCGGCTTCGGACGCGGTGAGGTGCCAGTTCACCGGCGTGACGTACAGACCACTGGAAAGGCCCGCCCACACCGTCTCGAAGAACACCACACGGTTGTCGAGCAGCACCGCGAGATGATCGCCCGCGGTGAGCCCGGCGTCTGCGAACACCTGCGCCAGCCGGCGCGCCCGATCGGCCAGCTCGCCGTAGGTGCGCGATGCGCCTCCGTCGGCCATGACCACCGCGGTGCGCTCCGGGTGCGCATCGGCGATGGCGAAAGGGTGCTGGCCGGCGGGGTCCATGGCCGGGCTCACCGGCCCCGGGTGAGGACCCGGTGAGCGGCGTCGCCCAGGAACTCGGCCATCGCCGCGTCGTCCAGGTCCAGGGCACGCGCCGCGGCCAGGGCCCGGTCCACGGCCAGGATCGGATGGTCCGATGCGAACCACACCCGCCCCCGGCCCCGGGACGAGCCCATGAACGCCACCATCGCCGGGTCCATGTAGGTGGCCAGGTACGCGGAGGTCATCAGGTAGAGCTGGGGCCACTTGAGCAGGTAGCCGATGAGCAGTTGCTCATAGGGATGGCCCATGTGCGCGCCGATGACGGTCAGGTCCGGAAAGTCGATCAGCACGTCCTCGAGCAGTCGGGGGTCCTGGCAGGCCGAGCGGACCTGGGGGCCCGGGACACCGATGTTGATCGACACCGGCAGGCCCAGCTCTTCACACGTGGCGTACACGGGGTAGTAGAGGCGGTGGTTGAGGTCGTACTGCTCCATCAACGGCGTGATGCGGACCATCGCCAGGGACGGATGCGCGGCCAGGTCGCGGATGCGTCGGCAGTTGTCGCGGATCTTCGTCGCTTTCTCCACCGTCGGCCCGACCAGGATGCGCCCCGGGTTCTCCTCGGCGATCGTGAGCGCATCCTCGGCCGGGATCTCGCCCCGCTTCCTGGCGCTCTCGGGCGGCTTCATACCGCACACCAGCACCCCGGTGTCGACCCCGGCGTCATCCATCGCGGCCAGCGTGGCGGCGAAGGGCTGGGCCTGGGTGACCGCCGAACCGAACATCTCGTGTACTCCGGCCGTGGAGGCTTTCGCGCCGAATGTCGCGGCGAAGTGCTCGGGGAACACGTTGACCCATCCATCCAGAATCATGCAGGCCACGCTAGTTGTCCGGGGTGCTAGCTGACACGAGTGTCAGAAACGCGCGTAGAATGGCGGGCATGGCAGACCTCGACTTCCGTCCCTTCGATGCGGACAACCACTACTACGAGGCCCTCGACG
>CAZEAV010000176.1:0-6274 GCA_964510215.1 uncultured Iamiaceae bacterium | reverse complement strand
CAACACGCTGACCCTGGTCGACGCCGCCAACACGGGCGGTACGATTCTGGCTGCGGTGATCGCCATCTCCGGGGTGCTGAACACCACATTGTGGTCGTTTTTCGAACGGATGCGTGAGTTCGGTGTGCTCCGTTCGATCGGCTGGGCCCGCCCCAGGATCGTCGTGCTGGTCCTCGGCGAGGCGTTGCTGGTGGGGGTCGTGGGCGGAGCCATCGGCGTAGCGCTCGGGTGGGGCGCGGTGAACGTGCTGCAGAATCTGGGCTCGCTGCGTGGCTTCTTCGAACCCCGGTGGCATGTCGGGGTCTTTGCCCGGTCCCTGATCTTCGCGGTCGGCGTCGCCGTGATCGGCGCGCTCTACCCGGCGGTCCGGGCCGCCTTCATCTCACCGCTGGAGGCGTTGCGTCGTGAGTGAGACCGAACTGGCAGACCAGCCGATCATCCGCGTCGAGGGGCTCTCCAAGCGGTACGGACCGGATGTGGTGCTCGACGACCTCGCTCTGGACGTTTCATCGGGCGAGCTGGTCACTCTGACCGGTCGGTCCGGCGCGGGGAAGTCGACGTTGATCCACCTGTTGGGAGCGCTCGAGGCACCGGATTCGGGCACGATCTGCATCGACGGCATCACACTGGCGCGCCACACGCGCAGCAGCCTCAGCCACTACCGCCGTTCTCATGTGGGGATTGTCTTCCAGTTGCACAACCTCATACCGCGCCTCACTGCGGCCCAGAACGTCGAACTCGCGATGTTCTCGACTCACCGGACGCGTCGGGAGCGTCGAGAACGTGCCCGGGAGCTGCTCGAGCAGGTGTCGCTCGGTCGGCGCGCGCATCACCGACCCCCGCAATTGTCCGGTGGCGAGCGGGCGAGGGTCGCGCTCGCCCGCGGTCTCGCGAACGATCCACCCGTACTCCTCGCGGACGAACCGACCGGAAACCTGGACGACGAATCGGCGGAGCTGGTGGCCTCACAACTGCAGGCGCTGGCACACGAGAACGGTGTTGCCGTGCTGGTGGTGAGCCACGACAGTCGCCTCAACACCAAGGCCGACCGAGTGCTGTGGTTGGCCGACGGCCGGATCGCCGAACGACTGCCGCCTGGCTGACCGCTCTCGGGAGGCCGACGCATCGGGACACAGGTGGGTGTCCCCACCGGCGCGCGGGTGCTGCCCCGGGGTGGCCCGCCACAGCGCTGACGACCCGGTCGATCGTCGGGCCGTCGGGATAACATCCGGGCGCCGGACAGACGTCCGGCGCGAGACGGTCGGTGCACTCGATCGGTGCACGCGAGGCGCCGTTTTCGTGACAGCCGAGACTTCCGGGACTGCATCTACCCCGGACGGGGGCGCGCAGGTGCAAGAGGAGCAGACGACCGGTCCCGGGGCGGCGGCAGCGTCGCCCTCGGCGCGGCACTGGAGCCGATCGCTCCCCTGGGTGCTGGTCCTGATCCTCGCGGTCGCCCTGGTGTTGGCCGTTCGCCGGCCCGCGACCGACGACGGATCGGCTCCGCTCGTTCTCGTCCCGTCCCCGAGTTCCGTGCAACGCTGGCACCTGCATCCCATGACGCTCATCGGGCCCGACCGGAACCAGCCGACGCACCGGAGGCATTACGCCCACGGCGAGCTCCGGGTCACGTCGACCGCCGCGAACCCGGCCGCGACGCGGCGCGAGGTCTGGACGCTCGACCACGACTACCGGAACGTCGACGTGACCGTCGAGATCGGCGAACCCTCGTCACTGGGAGCCGAGTCCACCCCGCAACCGGGACTGGCGGTGCGGACCCGGATCGATGCCGACGGGTCCGGTTCGGCGATCGTCGTCGACGCCAACGTCTGGGCACGATCATTCACCATGCTGAAGGTCGGCATCTGGTCGTGGCCGGCCGATCTGTCCGGCGTGCACATCGACAGCCTCAGGTCCTCCTTCTCGATGCCGAGGCGGACGGGACGGATCACATCGGTGGGCCGGGCCGCGGGTGACCCGGCCAGCGACGTGATCGGGTTCGTCCCGAATTACGATGTCGAGAGCGACTACGGGTTCCGGGCCGGGGACCACGTGAACATCAAGGTCCCGACCGACCACAGCTACGACCAGTCCGACGCGGTCGTCACCAAGGTGTCCGGCGATTCCCTGGTCGTCGATCATCCCGGTGAGACCGGGGCCGAGAAGCGCGCACCTGCGACAGGCACGATCACGTTCCACACGAGCGCCCAGGAAATGCCCCCCCGGGCCCTGTACCCCCGTTACCTGCGAGTGCGGATCGTCGGCACCAAGCTCTCGGTGAAGACCTGGCTGGTCGACCAGCCCGAACCCGGCTGGCAACTGGAGTACCGTCTGCCGAAAGCCCCCGAACTCGCCGATACCGGCAAAATTGGCCTGGTCACCAACCACTTCCGGGGCGCAGGGCAGTACATCGCTTTCGGCGACGTGACCATCACCCCGGTGCGGGCCCATTGACCAGCTCTCACCGGCCCTGACCGTTGGAAGCTTTGGGCCCGATGACGGGGCTCAATAGAGTTCCCCGGATGGAACTCAACGGTATCTCAGCAATCGTCACCGGTGGCGCATCGGGCCTTGGCGAGGCCACCTCCCGTCTCCTCGGGGAGCGGGGCGCCCATGTCGTGATCGCCGACATGAACGACGAGAAGGGCAACGCCGTCGCCGCCGACGTGAAGGGCCGGTACGTGCATGTCGACGTCACCGACACCGATCAGGTGATCGAAGCCTGCGAAGCCGCCAAGGATCTCGGACCGCTCCGGGCACTGGTGAACTGCGCCGGCATCGGCTGGGCGACGCGTACGATCGGCAAGGACGGCGAGTACTCCTCGGCCCACGACCTGGACGTCTACCGCAAGGTGATCGAGGTGAACCTGATCGGGACGTTCAACTGTGTGCGCCTCGCGGCCACGGCCATGTCGACCCAGGAGCCCTTGGCCGACAACGCACGCGGCGCGATCGTGAACACGTCTTCTCTGGCGGCGACCGACGGTCAGATCGGCCAGGCGGCGTACTCCTCGTCCAAGGGGGGCGTGGTGGGCATGACCCTTCCCGTCGCCCGGGACCTCTCCGCGGTCGGCATCCGGGTCAACACGATCTGCCCCGGCCTGATCGACACCCCGATCTACGGTGAGGGCGACTTCTCCGACCAGTTCAAGGACAAGCTGCGCACGGGCGTACTGTTCCCCAAGCGCCTCGGGTACCCCTCGGAGTTCGCCTCGCTCGCGGTGGAACTGCTGACGAATGACTACATGAACGCCGAGACCATCCGAATCGACTCGGGCATGCGCATGCAGCCCAAGTGAGACGTGCTTGCTCTGACGCTCGGGCGGCCCTGGTGGGCCTGTTCGCTTCGCCTTCGGCATCGGGGTCTCGCGGGTAGCCCTGCGCCGCCCGGCGGACTCCGCGGGCTGACGAGGTCAGTCTCCACGGTACGTTCCCACCCAGCACGGGTGATCCGCCATGGCCAGCAGCTCGGTGTCGCCCGCGGTGTCGCCGTAGGCCCAGATCTCCGGGACGACGCCGTCTGGGAGGTGCGCGCCGATCCACGCGCGGAGCGCGCGGGCCTTCTCCGCGCCGTTGACGTTTACGCCGCCGCGCACCTCGCCGGTGCAACGGCCCGCGTCATCGGCTTCGAGCTCCACGGCGATCACGTCGTCGAGGCCCAGGGTGGCGCCGAGGGGTCGCAGGTACGCGCCCAGCGATGCCGAGACGACGAGCAGGTGATGCCCCGCGGTCCGGTGCCATCGGAGTCGGGCGACCGTGTCCGGCTGGAGCAGGTGGTGCAGCCCGACCGAGTAGTCCCGTCCGAGCTCCTCGAGCCGCTCTTGGGCGATTCCGGTGGTGAGACGCCGCAGGACGTCCAGTTTCGCGGCGTCCCGGTCCCGCCGGTAGCGACGACCCTGTGCTGCCAGGGCGGCCGCGAGGCGGCGCCGGCCCGACAATCGGGCGAGGAACGGCACCAGGGTGTCGCGTCGTACGAGGGTGCCGTCGAAATCGAACGCGGCGATTCCGGGACGTGGCCTTTCGGCTGTTGCGCCGATGTCGGTGTTCACGATGCGCGAGACTAGAGACTCTTCCCCCTCTGTCGAGCCCTTCGAGGAGTTGTCGTGATCAACGAGTTCAAGGAATTCATCAACAAGGGAAATCTCGTCGACATGGCGGTCGCCTTCGTTCTGGGCACCGCATTTGCCGCGCTGGTGAAGTCGTTCACCGACGACATCCTGATGCAGATCATTTCGATGATCGTCGGCAAGCCCGACTTCTCACAGCTCTCGGTCACGATCAACCACTCGGTGATCCGCTACGGGTCGTTCATCAATGCGGTGATCGCGTTCCTGATCGTCGCGTTCGCCATGTTCCTCGTCGTCAAGGGCTACAACGCGATGCGGAAACCCGAAGAAGAGGCCGAGCCCGACGAGGTCGAGCTGTTGACCGAGATCCGCGACGCGCTGCGCGCCCGGCAGTGATTCACCGGAACCCGGCCGGAGTCCGACCGGCCCCGGCACGTGCTCAGACCAGCTCCAGCCGTCGGGCGAGGTCGCTGCGGAGCCTGTGTTCGGGATCGACGGTCGCGCGTACCGCGTCGAATTCGGCCAGGCGCGGGTAGCCGGCGGCGAACGTCTCGGGCCGCATCCGTGAGTCTTTGGCCAGGTAGTGACGTCCGCCGGCCGCGAGCACCCAATCGTCCAGTCGGTCGAGCACGCTCGCTGCTCGGGTGACTTCGGCGGCCAGATCCACCGACAAGGTCCAGCCCTGCATCGGGAACGACAGCATCCCCCCGCTCGCCGAACCGAAACGCTTGAGCACATTCACCATCGAGGCGCAGCCGGTCGCTGCCAACTCGGCGATGACCCGCTGCAGCACGTCTTCCGCGCCGAAAGGGACCACGATCTGCCACTGCAGCAGTCCTGCGGGTCCATATCCCCGGTTCCAGTGGCGCAACATGTCGAGTGGGTGAAAATACCACGGGATCGTCAACAGCCGACCCCGCCGCTTCTTCGGTGACTTCGCGTACCAGGCCTCGTTCAGCGCCCGTACGGTGAGCGGGTTCAACAACCTGCCGGGCGCGGTGATCGGCATGGTCGCCAGAGCGTCGGCGCGGTAGGCCAACGGGTCGTCGACCGCTTCGGTTCCCAGCTCGTCGATCGTCGCGAATCGACCGCGCTCCAGTACCGAACGGCCCAGCGACCGGCCGGTCGACGACAGGTCGATCCAGGCGACGGAGAACTCATAGGAATCGTCGCCGTCGGTCATCAAGGCCATCACGTCGTCCACGTTGCGGGTCTTGTCGGTGTCGGCGACGATCTGGGAGGTCTCGATCCGCTGCAGGTCGAACGTTGCGTCGATGATGATGCCGGTGAGTCCGATCCCACCGACGGTTGCCCAGTAGAGGTCGGGGTGTGCGTGCGGCCCCACCGTGATGGTTCCCATCGCGGGTGTGGCGAGGGTGATCGAGTGGACGTGCTCGCACCACGAACCGGCGAAATGGTGGTTCTTGCCGTGGATGTCGTTCGCGATGGCGCCACCGACGGTCACGTGCCGGGTGCCCGGGGTGACCGGCACGAACCAGCCTTCCGGGATCAGCCAGCGCATGAGATCCTCCAACGAGGTGCCCGCCAGCGCGGTGACGGTGCCATTGGTCCGATCGAAGGCCGTGATCCCCCGGAGGGCAGTCATGTCGAGCACCGTTCCGCCCGCGTTCTGGGCCGGATCTCCGTAGCTCCGGCCGAGGCCGCGGGCGATGATGCCCCGTCCGCCGTCCGCGCGTTCCAGCTCACGGTTGATGTCCGCGGGGCTCCGGGGACACCTCAGGTGGGCTTTTGACCGGGGCGTGCGGCCCCACCCCGTGATCTGGACGGTGCTCACGATGCCGCCAGCCCGATGGCGAACAGGACCA
The DNA here is from genome assembly GCA_964510215.1 of uncultured Iamiaceae bacterium. Taxonomy (GTDB): domain Bacteria; phylum Actinomycetota; class Acidimicrobiia; order Acidimicrobiales; family Iamiaceae; genus JAFDWI01. Next base: position 381 of record CAZEAV010000176.1, on the reverse strand, counting down.
CCCACGCGACGCCGAGCCCGATCAGGATTCGGTCGGAAAGGACCACCTCCTCGGGAGCGCCGCCTTCGCCCCGATCGACGAGGAAGGCGTAGCGCAGCACCGCGATCGCGAACGGCACGATCGACAGTTGGAACCAGGGAACGGACTGTTGATGCAGCACCCGGGCGGCGTCGGCTTTCTCGAATGCCCACAGGCAGTAGGCGACCAGGACCACGCCCGTGGACGCGGAGCGCAGGTATTCCAGATAGGTCTCGGAGTATTGGGTCAGCGTGGCTCTCGTCCGGCCTTCCCCGGCTCCCATTTCCCGGACCTCCGAGTGGCGCTTCCCGGCCACCATGAACAACGACCCGAACGTCGCCACGATGAAGAACCAGTTCGAGA
>CAZEAV010000175.1:2251-6312 GCA_964510215.1 uncultured Iamiaceae bacterium | reverse complement strand
GGCGACATCACCTGGTGTCAGGGGTTCTCCGAACCCAACGCCGGATCGGATCTGGCGTCGCTGGTCACCCGCGCGACACGCGACGGTGACGAATGGGTGATCAACGGCCAGAAGGTCTGGACGACCCAGGCCCATTCGGCCGATTACTGCTTCGTGTTGGCCCGCACCGACCCGGATGCGCCGAAACACCGGGGTATCTCGTATCTGCTCGTGCCGATGAAGCAGCCCGGCATCGAGGTGCGCCCCATCGTCCAACCCGATGGCTCCGCGGAGTTCAACGAGGTGTTCTTCACCGATGCCCGGTGCCCGGTCGATGCCGTGGTCGGCGGCGTGAACAACGGGTGGAAAGTGGCGATGACCACGCTCGGCTTCGAGCGCGGTTCTTCCGCGACGGTCTCGTACCGGCGTTTCGAGAAGGAACTCGACGGGATCATCGCCACCGCCCGGGACAACGGCCGGCTCGGCGACCCGCTCATCCGCCAGCGCCTCGCCGCGCAGTGGAGCCGCGTCCAGCTGATGCGGATCAACGGCCTGCGGACGCTTTCGGCGAACCTGACCGGGAAATCCGACGACGGCGTCAAAGCGCTCGGAGCGCTCAACAAGATGATCTGGTCCGAGACCCACCGCGACACCATGGAGCTGGCGCTGGACATCCTGGGGGCGCAGGGCCAGATACTGACCGGGACCGCCGACGACACCTACATCGCCGGCGTGGGTCGACGCTCCACGGCGCGTGACTATCCCGCCTCGCCCACCCAGGTGGCGTTCTTCTTCTCCCGTTCCGAGACCATCTGGGGTGGCACCGCCCAGATCCAGCGCAACATCGTTTCCGAGCGGATACTGGGCCTGCCCCGTGAGCCCCGGCCCGACGCACAGGGCTCGGGCCACGTGGGCGACACGGTGACGTCGTCCGCGAGCTGAGGCGCTCCGTCGGGGCGCGCGCCCGGCCGGCGCAGCCCGTCCGCGAGGTGGCGGTAGAATCGGACACTCATGGCTGACGACCCCGTGGGGCCGGAGCGCCGTCCGGGGAGTGCGGCTGCTGCGTCCGAGACGACCAGAGGAACCAGGCCGGGTGCCCGCGCCCTTCCCTCCGACGCGCATTCGGGCGCCCGTCGTACGGGCGCCCAGCGGACGGTGCTCGCGGTCGGCGCGGTACTCAGTGTCGTCCTGCTGGTCACGGCGTGCACGGTGGGCTATTTCAACTGGCGGTTGGGCCAGACCACGCGCGTCGAACTGGACCTGGCGTCCGCTCCGGCCGGTGGACCGGAGACCTACCTGGTCGTCGGCTCCGACTCGCGGGCGGGAATCACGTCCAAGGACCCCGACGCCGGCGCGTTCCTGAACGACAGCCAGTACCGGAGCGACCCGGGCGATGCCGGACGACGCAGTGACACCATCATGATCCTGCGGATCGATCCGTCCGAGAAGACGGCCCGACTCCTTTCCCTGCCGCGCGATCTGTACGTGCCGATCGCCGGCACCGATCACTCGGACAAGATCAACTCGGCGTTCTCCATCGGCGTGTCGACGCTCGTGTCGACCATCCAGAACGACTTCGACATCACCATCAACCACTACGTCGAGGTCGATTTCGTCGGCTTCCAGAAGCTCGTCGACGCGATGGGCGGGGTCCGGCTGTACTTCGACAAACCGATGTGGGACAGCCACACCGGGCTGAACATCGCCACCGTGGGGTGCCACACGTTGAAGGGGGTCCAGGCCCTGGCGTTCGCCCGGTCGCGGTACCTCTGGTACAACACGCTCGGCCGGGCCTCGGTCGACACCTCATCGCTGCGGTATCTGGACACCTCCCAGATGGAGGCGAACGGATGGGAGCGGGACGGCACGTCGGACCTCGGTCGGATCAGTCGCCAGCAGCTCCTGATCCGCACCGCGATTCCCCAGGCGGAACATGCTGCGTTCCGGAACCCGGCGACGCTGAACGCGATCATGCGTTCCGTCGTCGACAGCCTCACCGTCGACACCGGCCTGAGCACGTCCAAGATGATCAGTCTGGCGAACCGGTTCCGGCATTTCGACCCGGCCGACCTGGTCACCTACCAGTATCCGAGCACGGGAAGCACCTCGCCGACCGCCGGGGCGATCCAGCTCCCCGACACCCATGCCGCCGAGAAGATCCTGGAGCATTTCCGCAACGCCGGTACCACCTCACCGGAACAGGACATCTCGCTCCGTGTCCTGAATGCGTCCGGGGTCAATCACCAGGCCGCGAACACCGCCGGTGCGCTCGAGCGGGTGGGTTTCGACATCGACGACACCGGCGACGCCTCCGCAGAGGGCATCGGCCATCTGGAAACCACCCAGGTTCGGTATGCGCCCGACAACCTCGACGCCGCGAAGGTGGTTGCCGAGCATCTGAGCGCGCCGGTCGAACTCGTTCCGATCTCGGGGTCGACGTCGTCCACCGTCGACGTCGTGACCGGTTCGAACTTCACCACGGTGTCCACGACCCGCCGGAAACTCAAAGCCGACGAGCTTCCCCCGAGCGCGTCGACGACGACGTCGGGTGCTGCGGACACGTCCTCGACCACATCCACGACGGTGATCGGTGTGGTGCCCGACCAGGACCGCTCCTGCTGAGGTCGGGCCCGGCATCACCCCGTCGGGCACTCCGGGGCGCTCGGGGGTCGCGGGGCGCCACCCGCGCCGGCGCGCGGATCGGGAGGGGCGTCGTTCGCCGGGGCGATGTGTCGACGATGTGTCATCCCCGGTTTGAGCGTCTACGGTCAAGGGAAGGAACGGGCGTACGTCATACGACGCCGCGCCACCCCGCAGGAGAACTGATGGAGCGAAAGGAACCCCCATGGCATTCGAATTGCCCCCCCTCCCCTTCGAAAAGAACGCGCTCGAGCCTTACATGAGCGCGGAAACCCTCGAATTCCACCACGGCAAACACCATGCCAGCTACGTCTCCAAACTGAACGCCGCCAGCGAAGGCACCGACAACGCCGACAAGAGCCTGGAGGACATCATCCAGGGTGCCGAGATCAACAGCGGCCTGTTCAACAATGCCGCGCAGCACTGGAACCACTCGTTCTTCTGGAACTGTCTGACCCCGAACGGTGGCGGTGCAGCGACCGGCGAGGTCGCAGACCTGATCGGTACGTCCTTCGGCTCGTTCGAGAAGTTCTCCGAAGAGTTCTCCAACGCCGCCGCGACCCAGTTCGGCTCGGGATGGGCCTGGCTGGTGACCGACGGCTCCAAGCTCTCGGTCGAGAAGACCGCGAACGCGGATCTGCCGTTGAAGCACTCCTCCAAGGCGCTGCTCACCATCGACGTGTGGGAGCACGCGTACTACATCGACTACCGCAACGCCCGCCCCAAGTTCATCGAGACCGTCTTGACGAACCTGGTCAACTGGGACTTCGTCAACGCCACACTCGCCGGCTGACGCGGCGTCGTGGCCACCGGCGTCAGCCGGTGGGTTCACGAATCGGAACGGGAGCCCGATCGCCCTGGGGGTGGTCGGGCTCCGCCGCGTCCGGGCCGGCGACGCGGGCCCGTGCCACGGCAGCCAGCTCCAGCACCCCGACCGCCAGAGCCAGGAGTGCCACCGCGACGAACGCGTCGGCCCACCAGTGGTTGCCCGTGGCGATCACCGCCCAGAGCGTGACGACCGGGTGGGCCACCACCAGCCAGCGCCACCGGCTCGTCGACGCCCAGATGACCGCTCCGGCCACGAGCACCGACCAGGTCACGTGCACCGAGGGCATCGCAGCCAACTGGTTCGACAGACCCGAGCCACCTGCGCCGTAGACCGACTGGCCGAACTCCAGAGCGGTGTCGACGAAACCGAGCTCGGGCAGAAACCGCGGCGGTGCCACCGGGATCGACTGGATCGCCAGGCACGCGCCCGTGGCGAGCGCGAGCACGTTGCGGACGCGGGGGTAGCGGTCGCGGTGGCGGATGAACAGCCACACGATCAGGATTCCCATCGCGGTCACGTGCATCGATGCGTAGTACCGGTTCAGGAACTCGATGACGTACCTCGAATGCATCGAGACGTGCTGGACGTCGAGTTCGCTCGGCAACCCGATCCG
>CAZEAV010000175.1:0-2241 GCA_964510215.1 uncultured Iamiaceae bacterium | reverse complement strand
GGCACCCGCGGTCTTGGTGACCGTCTGGGCGACCACCCACTGCCACAGCGCGTACAACACCGCCACGATGCCCACCTCACGGACCACGGCCCGGGCACCGTGGGTGATCCCGAGCCAGCGGGGCAGGGGTTCTGGACGCGGCAGCTTCACGGTCGCTGCGTACGTCACCAGACAGAGGACTCCGAGCCATCCTGCCTGTTGCCAGGTCATCCACACAGCGTTCATTCTCCATGAATTCCGAGCGGCTCCGCCAAGTCCTCAGCGTGTTCCGCACCGACGTGGTGGCATGCGACGTCGCTGGAGGGATTTGCGGAGCCGGCGGTAGTGTCCCAGAGGCCCCGGCCCCCTCCCGTCGCCACCTGGACGCCATGCCGCCTGCCCCGCTCACCCTGCAAGACCTGCCGAGGTTCCTGCGCGAAGACCGCGCGCTCCTCGACGTGCTCGGCCGCACCGATGTCGTACTCGCCGCGGCGGGGGCGGCGCGGAGTCTGGTCCTGGCGCACCTCGCACAGCGCACCAACCGTCGCCCCACCGTGATCGTGGTCGCCCGCACCGCCGATGCCGAGCGCCTCACGGCGGATCTGCGCGCGTACCTCGGTGCGGAAGCCGTCGAGCTGTTCGCCGCCTGGGAGACACTGCCGTTCGAACGGGTCTCACCGACTCCCGAGACCATGGCAGGCCGTCTGAAGGTCTTGTGGCGACTCCGCGGCGCCCAGGAGGGCGACCCCGATCGGGTGCCCGAAGTCGTCGTTGCACCGGTCCGCGCGATGACCCAGCGGCTCGCGCCCACCGCCGAGCAGCACGAGCCGATCACCGTGCGCGCGGACGGCCGCTGTGACCGGGACGAGCTCGCGCGTTGGTTGTCCGGCGCCGGTTACCGCCGCGAGTCCCAGGTCGAACGCGCCGGCGAATTCGCGGTCCGGGGCTCGATCCTCGACGTCTACTGCCCCACCGGCGACCCGGTGCGCATCGAGTTCTGGGACGACGAGGTCGATCGGCTCGGCACATTTTCGGTGGGCGACCAACGGTCCGAGAACGCCCTCGGACACGTCACGTTGTTCGCGTGTCGGGAACTGTTGGTCACCCCCGAGGTGCGCCACAGGGCGGAAGAGCTCATCGCGACCGAACCCTGGGGTCGTGAGTCGTGGGAACGCCTCGCAGAGGGACAGACCTTCGACGGCATGGAATCGTGGCTTCCCTTCGTGACCGACGAGGTCGCGGTGCTCGGTGATCGACTCGGTTCCCGGGCACAACTGGTCCTGTGCGAGCCCGGACGCCTGCGCGATCACGCCGCGGATCTGACCGCGGACGAACAAGATCTGGCCCGGTCGCTCGCCCGCACCTGGGGTGCCGGGCACCGGGACGGTGACCACGACTGGCCGCGGCTGAACATCGATGTCCGGCGCGCGCTGGCCGTGCCGGGAGCAGCCGTGTGCAACGTCGTCGCCACTCCCGACACGCCCGAGACCCCGCGGGTGGCCACGGTCTCCTGGAACGCGGTGGCGGGGGATCCGGGCGCGCTCGTCGACCAGATCCGCGGGCTGAGCGCCGACGGATTCACCCTGGTCGTCGTGGCCGACTCCGCCGCCTCGGTACCGCGCCTGGAACGGCTGTTGGCCGACTACGACCTGGGCGCACGGGTCGTGGTCGGACCCGTGGACCGGGGCGCGGTGTTCACCGAGGCGAAGCTCGGGGTGCTGAGCGAGGCGGATCTCACCGGTCGTCGGCGCGCCTACCGGCGCCGACGTGTCCACCGGGACACCACGCGCTACTACGAGGATCTCTCACCGGGCGACTACGTCGTCCATTCCCAGCACGGGGTCGGGCGCTTCGCCGGCATGGTCACCCGGACGCTGTCCGGGTTGAGCCGGGACTACCTCCAGGTGGATTACCGGGGCGACGACCGGCTGTTCGTGCCGACCGATCAGATCGACGTGATCCGCCCGTACGGCGGCGGGGAATCGCCGAAATTGAACCGGCTGGGCGGGAGCGAGTTCGCCCGCACCAAAGCATCGGTGCGCGCGGAGGTGGACCGGATCGCCTCGGAGTTGGTGGTGTTGTACCAGCGTCGGCTGGCGAGCCCGGGGCATGCTTTCGGCGCCGACACCCCCTGGCAACGCGAAATCGAGGACGCGTTCGGCTACGTGGAGACCCCGGATCAACGCAAGGCCATCGAGGACGTCAAAGCCGACATGGAACGCCCCGTGCCGATGGACCGCCTCATATGCGGTGATGTCGGAT
>CAZEAV010000174.1:0-6314 GCA_964510215.1 uncultured Iamiaceae bacterium | reverse complement strand
TGGCGCCGAGTGCTGCAATGGCCGACCCGACGATTACCTCGGAGCCGTGCGCGTTCCCTGCCAGCAACAGCCAGAACAAGACGAGCAGAAGCCACCGGACGAGCCAGCTCGCGGCCCCACCGACCCGTTCGAGGATCGCCCGGCCACGGGTGGCACCCCCTGTATCTGGTTGACCACGAGGTTCGCGTCCGTTCACGTGCACTCCCGGTGTCGGCGACACGAAACTCCCCGCGCCGCAGGCGTGCAAACGCGGCACGGCCTACGTCCGCCGCCCGTGCCACTCGGCCCGGTCCGGCCGAGAGCGACGTCTGTCGTCAGTCGTGCGCGACGACTCGGAAGATCGCTGCGGCGACCGTGGCTCCGATCACCGGCGCGACGACGTAAATCCAGAGGTTGGTGAAGTCCAGAGCGACGACGGCTGGGCCGATACTCCGCGCCGGGTTCACCGACGCGCCGCTGATGGGCAGCGCGGCAAGGTGAATGCCGGTGTAGGTCAAGACCACCGCCACCCGGGCCGCGGCCAGGTGCTCGAAATCGTCGGTGCTGTGCAGATAGACGAGCGCGAGGATCGCGGACAGCACGATTTCGGTGGCGAGCGCGGCTCCCAGGTGGGGAGCGGTCGTCACGGTGGCGGGAACCGCATCGAAACCCAGGATTGCTCCCAGGACCAGCGACGCCAGAATCGCGCCGACCACCTGGGCGGCTGTCGAGGACACGAGATCCCGAGCCCTGATGCGCCCGTCCAGCGCGGCGGCGAGGGTGAGCGCCGGATTGATCCACCGGAACCGTTCGGGTCCGACGGCGGAGAAGCCCGCGGCCATGCCCAGGCCGAAGGCGAACGCCACAATGATCACCGCGGCCGGCGTCGCGGTGCCGTACTGGGCCAAGGCGAGTGTTCCCACGAGAACCAGCACGAACGTGCCGATCATCTCGATGGTCAGGTCGCGCGGCGTCACGGTCGTATGCGTCGTCGCCCGGGCGTGGCCCTGACGGATGCCCACGTCAGTGGGGAAGAACGCGCTCCCCCGGATGCCCGGTCGACCACCGCCCGGTCGATCCGGGCCCCCCGTTCACGATGAGAGCCTGGTGGCTAACAGCTCCTTGGCCTGATCGGCGCCTTTGCTGCTGTCGTGCTGCGCCCGGCGGAACAGGTCGACGAGGTCGTCGTCTCCCTGGCGCTCGGCGTCGGCGACGTAGCGCTCCAGACGGAGGACGTTGTCCAGGCAAGCTTCGGTGAACCAGATGAGGTTGTAATCCTTGTCGGCGGTGCCGGTGATCTCACCGGTTTCACTGGTATCAATGCTCATGGTGCTCCTTGGGTGGTGTTGGACGGATGGTCACCCGCGCCCTTCCCTTTTGGCCGCGCCCGAAACGGTGCCACCGAAGCGCCGGCGCCACGGGCGCGCATCATCGCAACGGATGTGTTCCGACGCGCGTGCGACGGTGGTTTGGGGTCGAGGGGCCAGGAAAGGGTCGGACCATGCGAACCCTTCCCCTCTCGGCCCAGCACCGGGACGCCAGCCGCGGGCGCCCACGCCGATGATCCGTCCGGGAGCGTTCACGGCGTCCGACGATTGGCGGCACCACGTCGCAGGGGAACAGAGCGGGTCTCGACCGACGTCTGCTGCCCGGTCGTCTCCCGGCGACGCGCACTCCGATCTGGCGGCACAGGTCGCGACGGCCGCCCGGCGGAACCGCGCCCGCGTGGCGGCCGCGGAGTCACTCACCGGGGGTCTGATCGCGTCGAAGCTTGCCCGCGCACCGGCCGCGACCGAGTGGTTCCGCGGCGGCGTGGTCGCGTACGTCGCCGAGGTCAAGCAGTCGGTGCTCGGCGTGCGCCCAGGGCCGGTCGTGACCGAACGAACCGTGCGCGACATGGCCGCCGGGGTGATCGACCTTTTGGACGCCACCATCGGCATCGCCGTCAGTGGGGCCGCGGGTCCGGGTCGGCTCGAGGGCAACGCCCCCGGGACGGTCTGGCTTGCGGCCCGTTACGACGACGGGGTCGCGACCCAACTCCGTCATCTCGCCGGATCCCCCGACGAGGTCTGCTCCCAGACCTGCACGATCGCGCTCGAACTCCTGTTGGGGGTCCTGGCTGACCGAGGCGCGCTCTGAGGGACGCCGGGGCAGGGGCGTTCCGAGGTCGGAAGATCTCCCCGGTTTCTCCGGTCGCCATGGCCGAATCGTCGCGCTTCGGCGTTTCATGCGGGCCCCGCGGGGAAGCCCCGACAGGAAGCAGCGATCGAGGAGTACGACCATGTGTGACCAGCATCCCTACCCGAACGAACACCCCGTCGTGTGCACCGGCGTGCGCGGTGAGAATCCGGCCCCGGCAACCGGCCGAAGAGACCGACCGCCCGGCCAGGAGGTGTGAAATGACCGACACATCGACGGCAGTCGAGGACCTGGAGATCGGCTATCTGTTGTCCAGCGAGGAGCACGGACCGAGTCGGCTCCTCGAGATCGCCGACGCTGCGGTCGGGCGCGGATTCGACTCGTTCATCGTCACCGATCACTTCCACCCGTGGATAGCCGAACAAGGACACAGTCCGATGGTCTGGACGGTGCTGGGCGCACTCGCGGCACAGCACCCCGACGTCGGCCTCGGCACCGGCGTGAGTTGCCCCACGACGCGGATCCACCCGGCAGTCATCGCCCAAGCGGCCGCCACCACGGCGTTGCTGTGTGGCGGCCGCTTCTTCCTCGGGGTCGGGACCGGTGAGAATCTGAACGAGCACATCTGTGGCGACCGGTGGCCGCCGTGGGACGAACGCGCCGCGTCGCTCGAGGAGGCCGTCGAGTTGATCCGGGCGTTGTGGTCCGGCGACACGATCACCTCCCGCGGCCGATTCCACCGGGTCGAGGACGCTCGCATCTTCGACCACCCGGACGCGCCGGTGCCGATCTTCGTCTCGGGATTCGGTCCGAAAGGTATCGACCTTGCCGCACGTATCGGCGACGGCTTCGTGTCCACCGCACCCGACGCGGAGGGCCTGGCCCGCTACCGCTCCGAAGGCGGACGCGGGCCCGCAGTCGGCTTCGCGAAGGTGTGTTGGGCCGCCGACGAAGACGAGGCCAGAGCCACGGTCCATCGGCTGTGGCCGACCTCGGGGTTACCCGGAGAACTGAACCAGGAACTACGCACGGTCGCCCATTTCGAGCAGGCGGTGTCGACCGTCGACGAGTCGACCGCGGTCGGCCCCAAACCCGTCGGCCCCGACCCGGATCCGTATGTGAAGCTGATCAGGACCTTCGCCGATGCCGGGTTCGACGAGGTGTATCTGGGGCAGATCGGTGACGACGAGGACGGCTTTCTCGACTTCTTCGATCAGGCGGTTCGTCCCGCGCTCTCATGATCTCACTGCGCAGGTTTCGTCGCAACGACCATGAACCGGCGGTACTCGTCCTGGCAGCCGCGGGCCTCGGTGACCTGTGCACCGCGGCACCCGCGCTGCGCGCGATCGACCGCCAATTCGGTGGCCTGCCTCTCCTGCTGGCCGAGGACCGGAACCTGGCCGGGCTCGCGAGAAGAATCGTTCCGCGTCTCAGAGTGCTCGACCCGAAAGGTAGTCTCGACCCGCACGCGCCGGTGGCCATGGCGATCGATCTGTGCGGCCATGGCCCGGAGAGCCATCGCCGGCTGCTTGCCACCGAGCCCGAGTGTCTCCTCGCTTTCCGTCACCCGAACGTCTGGGAGGCCCCCGACGCCCCCACCTGGAAGACCGACGAGCATGAGGTGGCGCGCTGGGCGAGGTTGCTGGCATCCGCCGACATCGCCTGCATGCGCAGTGACCTGCGTCTCGATCCTCCCGGGGACGTCCGGCGCGATCCGTCCCTGACGGTCATCCACCCCGGAGCGTCCGAGGGTTCCCGCAGATGGCCCGCACAACGCTGGGCCCGCGTCGCCGCGAGCGAGGCAGGCGCCGGCAGAAGGGTGGTCATCTCGGGCACGGCGTCCGAGGGGCATCTCGCGGCGCGCGTCGCCACGCTCGCCGGCCTCCCCTCCGACGTGGTTCTCGCGGGACGGACCGACGTCGACGATCTGGTGCGACTGATCGCCGGGTCGGGACTGTTCGCCAGCACCGACACGGGTCCGGCACGCCTGGCAACGGCCCTGGGCGTACCGTCGGTGACGCTCTTCGGGTCCACGCCCCCCTCACGGTCCGGACCGGTGATCGACACCGACATCCATACCGTGCTCTGGCACGGCGCGCCTGATGATCCGCACACGCCGTGCCTTGCATCGATCAGCGCTGCCGAGGTGATCATCGCCGCGTCCGGTGTCCGCCAGGCGGTGGCATCCTGACCGGCACGTGCACGCCGAGGGAACGGACGAGCGGCGGTTCGGTGCACTCAGGGCGATGCCAGTGTCTCCTCACCCGACGCCGGCCCCGAAAGCAGCCAGCGCCATGCGATCGCCGCGCCGGCCGCCAGATAGATCGAACCGCCGCCCACCCACATGATCACCCCGCCGAGCTGTTGGTCCGACAAACGGGTGAGACCCCACCGCTGCAGGGTGATCGCGGAGGTCGCGTACTCGGGGCGGGGCGCGATGGTGATGAGCGCGCCGATCATCCCGGTGCCCACCGCGGCGCCGAAAAGGACGAACAGCGCGACCGCGCCACGGTCGTCCCAGTGCACTCCCAGACACACCCACCACAGCAGCATTCCCGCCGCGAACAGGCACGCGTGTTCGGCCGCGTGCACGCTGTCATGACGTAAGGCGATGTCGAAGATCATCGGCACATGCCAGGTCCACCACACCACGACATGGCACGCGGTGACCGCCAAGGCCCACCCGAGGACATTGCTGCGCAACCCCCACCGACGGCGGTAGCGCCCGATGCGGCGTTCGACGCGACGGCGGACCGGTGGATCGAGCACCGAGGACAACACCAGGGCCGGCCGGGCCAGACACAACAGTGCCGGGGCGACCAGTCCGATGCACAGATGCTGGATCATGTGCACCCACAGCGCCGCGTCGGCGGCATTGTCCAGCGGTGGGCTGAGCACCACCGCGAGCAGCACGAAGGCCCCCAGCCCGGCCGCCATGCGTGGGATCCCCACGACCCGACGTACCCCCGGCCGACCGGTGATGATCCGCACACTCCCGAGCACCCACAGCGCCGCGACGAACACGATCACCGCGTCGCCCGCGACCGACGACGCGCCGCTGTGGGCGAACATCACCCCGCTCAGCGGGGACACGACGCCACGCCGGCCAGGTTCGGAATGCCTTCGGCGATGGTGGCGACCACGGAGATCCCAGCCCACCACAGCCCGACGACGCTGAGGAAGGCCACCGCCAGGGCCCGGGCCGACCCGCGAACCCGCCTGGCCCGGACGTGCACCACGTACGCCACGACCATCGAGGCGACGATGGTCAGCCCCAACACCAGCGTCAGCGCATTCACCGGCCAGGTCGTGTGTCGGGCGCACTGCCAGGAAGCCAGGGACGACGCCACCGACAGGTGCCCCCACCACACGAACGGCGCGGTCACCACCGCGAACAACAGCGCGACGAGCGGCACGCGGTACGTGTCGGGTGGGGTCGGCTCCTCGATCTCGGCGCCGGTGGTGATCCGCGCCCGGCCGCCACGTAGCCCGCGTGCGCCGGCGGCCATCACAGCCGCTCCGACACGTACATGATGATCCACATCACGATCCACAGCACCACCACGAACTGCCAGTACAGGACCGCGCAACGCACCCCGATGCGGTCGCCGCCGCCGTCGTACCGGCCGCGCAGGCCCTGGGTGTACACGTACGCGAAGATCACCACGCCGACGAACACATGGACCGCATCCAGACCGGTGACCACATAGAACACCGAGCCATAGGCGCTGGAGGTCGGGGTGAAGACCTTGGAGACCCGCAGATACTCCAGGGTGTGGCCGATCAGGTAGGCGACTCCGAGCACCAGGGTCACCAAAATGAGGTTCTTGAACCGGCGCACCTTCCCGGCGCGCAACGCCCGCGCGGCCAGGGCCGCCGGGACGAACGAGATCGCCATCACCGCGGTGCGGATGCCGCTGCGCACCAGCTCGGGATCGGCAACCCCCGTCGGCGGCCAGGGATGGTTGTTGGCCCGCAGATAGGCGTAGACGAAGAACAGCAGCCCGAACAGCGTCCCCTCCGAGGAGATGAGCCCGAGCATCCCCCACCACCCCAGCGGCCGGCCGGCCACGGGCGTGTCGACGATCGGGACGGCGCCGGGTGGCCCGTTCGGAGGTGGAGCGACGGGGGTGGTGGTGACCGCCATGTCAGCTCCCGATCTCGTGGTGCCAGCGGATGAGGAAGAACGCGCTCAG
>CAZEAV010000173.1:0-6315 GCA_964510215.1 uncultured Iamiaceae bacterium | reverse complement strand
CGCCGGTGATCACGGTGTCGAACATGGTGCTACCCCTTTTGATGGTGTCCCCGCCGACCACGCTGCCACACTTCCGGCGACCGCGCCCGCGCAACGACCGGTCACATCGCGGCGATCACGGGTTGACGACCAGGGTCGAGCCGCGACCATCGGCACGGCGGGCCACCTCGATGCCGACGTGCAGCGCCTGCTTCATCGCCTCGACGTGGGTGATCGCGCCGACCACGCGTCCCGAACCGTGCAGTCGGTAGAGGGTCTCGACCGCGTCGTCCAGCGCGTCGGCCGACAACGACCCGAACCCTTCGTCCACGAACAGCGCCTCGAAGTGCTGACCGCCCGCGGTGCCGCCGTGGCTGATCACGTCGGCCAGTCCCAGCGCAAGTGCCAGGGACGCCTGGAACTGCTCGCCCCCGGAAAGTGACGCGGTCGACCGGGGCCTTCCGGTGTCGGTGTCGTCGACGACGAGGCCGAGCCCCGCGGCCTGTCGACGATCGCGGTGTGCTTCACCCGGGTGCAGCGAGTAGCGGCCGTTCGTCATCGTCCCCAGGTGGGCATTCGCAGCGGTGGTGATCCGCTCCAGCTCGTGGGCCAGAACCCACCGCTTCAGGGCGACGGGGAGGACGGGACCACCTTTCGCGCACACCTGATGGGCGCGCGTTGCCAGCTCGGCCCGAGTTCGCACGTCACCGGAGTCGGCGGTGAGTCGGTCGCACTCCTCCAACGCACTGGCGGCGCCACGGACGTTGAAGTCGAGCGTGGCCACCAGTGTCTCCAGACGTTGCTTTGTGGCTTCGGTGCTCGCCAGTGCCGCCTCGGTCCCCGCAGGGTCCGGTCGCTGCTCGGGGATCCCTTGGGGCTCCAACGCCTTCAATGCACCGTCGATGCGGACGCATTCGGACTGGTGCTTCTCGGCTGACTCGATCGCCGCCTGCTCCTGGTCGGGTGTCCACACCACGGCCCTGGCGGCGTCCACGGTTTCGTGATCGCTTCCAGCCAGTCGTCTGGTGAGGTCGCCGCGACGGCCCTCGAGTAGTGACGCCGCCCCGGCCACCGCCCGGACGAGCTCGTCGAAGCCGTCGAGTGCACCACCGAGTTGGTCCAGATCCGACGCACGGAGTTCGAGGGCCGCCGGGTCGAGTCCGGCGGCGGCCTCCGTGGCGGTGCGGGCGGCTTCGGATGCCTCGGCGAGGTCGCGAGCCGCCTGATCGCGGGATGCCCTGAGTCTTGCGACGTCGGTGGTGAGTCCTGAAACGTCGGCGTTGAGTTTCCTGCGCTCGCTCTCGAGGATCTCGACCCTCGTGGCGGCCGACGTTGCCTGGCTCAGTTCGGCTCTGTGGTCCTCGACACGCTGCTGGAGCACCGCGACCTCGACTGCAGCCGAGTCTCCGAGGCGCCCGCGCAGCTCGGTGATCCGGCTCTCCAGGTTCCGCACTGCTCGATCGGCTTCGGAGTGGTGGTTCTCGGCCGCTGCGACCTCGTCCCAGCCGACGATCTCCTGGTCACCGGCCGTGGCCGGAGCCGGATGCTCGGTGCTGCCACACACCGGACACGCGTTGCCGACGACGCGTGTCGTCGCCAGCCGCGGCGCCTGGGTGTGGGTGAACGACAGGAGAAGACGGCGGTGCTCGTCCGCCGTGGCAGCCCGACGTTCACTGAGTGGGACCAGATCGGCCTCGAGGCCCGCGAGGGCCGATCGATCTTCCGCGAGGTGTTCCGCGGACTCGATGGCGGCGCGGATCGTGACGGGATCGACCGCGGCGGCCCGCAGTTCGGGCAACACTGCGTCGATCTCGTCGGCCCGGGCCGTGGCGGTCGTCAGGGCGGCTCCGGCCGCATCGACCTGCCCCTCCAGGTCGGCAAGGGTCTTCTCTGCGGTGTCGAGCGCCTCCTCGGTGGCACCCCGACGCTCGAGCTTCTCGGTTTCTCCCGCATGCGCGGTTCGCAGCTCGCCAATCTGGCGTTGCAGAGCGAGCGGCGCGAGGTCTTCGGAGGGCGCTCCGAGTGCGCTGAGCGCGGCGACGATCGACCTGGCGCGTTCGTCACGAACGGCGACGGCGTCGCGGTGGGACTCCTCGGCGGCGGAGAGGGCGTCCGCCGCTTCGACGATCGGGCGGGCCTTCGCCGAAACAGTGGCCGCCGCCCGTCCTGACTCGATCGCTTCGGACCGCCGGTCGAGTTCGGCGAGTGTGGCGCGGAATGCGCCGGCCTGATCGAAGCGTTCCGCCCCGGTGGTGGCCCGATCGTGCGCGGCCTGGGCGGCTTTCCGCTCGGCTTCTGCCTCCCCGAGGCCGTCGCGGCAGCGGACGAGAGCCCCTTCGAGTCTCCTCACGGCGGCCGCAAGTGCGTCACGATCGGGGCCGGGCTTCGCCTCCGGGGCCTCGTCGGGGACCACCGGAGTGGTCGGCCGCACCACGGTGTGGATGTTGATGCCGCCGGTGGAGTCGTCGGGTCCGGTGGACTCGTCGAGAGGGGTGGCCTCGGGAGCCAGGGCGGCATCGGCCGCGTCGACGTGCCCGCGGGCAGTCACCAGCGACGTCGTGATGGCCGCCTCGGCGCTGCCGAGTTCGGCTTGGCCGGCGTCGCGGGCCACCTTGAGTTCGTCGACGATCCGATCGTAGACGGCTCCGCCGAAGAGCCGTTCCAGAATCTTCTCGCGGTCACCGGACCCGGCGAGGAGAAACCTGTTGAAGTCGCCCTGGGGCAACAGGACGACCCGCTGGAACTGGGTCGCGTCCAGCCCGATGATCGCCTCACACGCACGGGCGACCTCTGACACCTTGCCGGCGACCAACTCGGTGGTGCCGTCGTCGCGTACCCGCACGAGGGTCGCGGCGGCGTCCTCGTTCACCGCCCGGGCCGCGCGCCGCTTGGCCGGGCGTAACTGCTTGGGGTTGCGGGTGACCGTGTAACGGGCACCACCAGAGTCGAAGGTGAAGGTCACCTCGCACCGGGTCGTCGCGTCGACATGGTCGGAGCGGACCTCGCTCGACTCCTTGAGCGGCATGTCGCCATAGAGTGCCCAGCACATCGCGTCGAAGATCGTGGACTTCCCCGCCCCTGTCTCGCCACTGACCAGGAACAGTCCCCGGGAGGCGAGTGCGGCGAAGTCGATCTCGACCTGTTCGGCGAATGCTCCGAACGCGCTGATCGACAGTCGGATCGGCCTCATGGGAGCACCGCCTCGGTGGCGCGGGCGGTCGCCTCGACCAGCAGGGCGTCGACCGCTTCATCGGGTGGGGAACCCTCGACCGCTTCCCAGAAGTCGTGGACCGCGTCGATCGGCGCGCGCCGCTCGGTCGCCGCCGAGGCCGCGTCGGTCAGGGTCTCGGGGGCGACCCCGTCGGGACGGAGTCGGATCTCGGCAACGAACGGATAGACACGGGCGAGTCGCGACTTGGCGTCCAACACTGTCGCCCGGTCGGTGACGGTCGCCCGCACGAAGGCGTCGTGCGCGTCGGGGGGCGCATCGGGGTCGAGGAGTTCGTCGCTCGTACCGGTGATGGTGCGCACCCGTCTGCCCACGGGCACGGGCACCGTGGTCGCGATGACCGCTCCGGTGGGGCCGACCTCGCGGATGCGCACCGACTTGGGGTGATCTTCCGAGAACGAATAGGCGAGCGGCGTGCCCGAGTAGGCGAGCCGGTCGTCGCCACCGATCGTCTGGGGCCGGTGCAGATGGCCGAGCGCGACGGCCGAGAACCCGTCGAACACGCCGGCGTCCACGGCGCCGGTCCCACCCACACTCAGGGCTCGTTCCGAGTCGCTCTCGGTGCCGCCGAGGACGAAGGCGTGGGCCACGGCGATCGACCGGGGACTGCGAAGGGCGGCGCGGGCCGCAGCCGTCGCCGTTTCGAGGACCGACTGGTGGGTCCGGGCCCGCCGCCTGGCCGCGTGGTCGCCGTCGTCGACGACGTCGGTGCCCGCGGGCTCGAGCTCGCCTTGCTGGTCGTCGCCGCCCGCGGGCACCGCCGCGCCGTGGCCGTTGCCGCTGCCCGCAGGCGCGCCGTAGTCGTCGGGCGCGGCACGTGGATCCAGGTAGGGCACCAGCACGATGTCGAGGGGTCCGTCGGCGAAGTCGTGGGTGATCACCGACCCGACGCGGTCATAGCCGCCGCGCAGGTAGAACCGGCTCACATCCAGCAGCTCGGCATAGGGCGCGACCCGGTCGGCACCGTCGTGATTGCCGGTGATCGCGGCGACCACGACGCCGGTGGCCAGCAGCCGGCCGATCGTGTCGCGGAACAACGAGATCGCTTCGGTCGGCGCGACCGCCCGGTCGTAGAGGTCACCCGCGATCACCACCAGGTCGGCGGCCTCCTCGCGCACCAGCTCGACGAAGAAATCACTGAACGCCTCCTGGTCGCCCCGCAACGACACCGGTCCGAACGAGCGGCCCAGATGCCAGTCACTGGTGTGGATGATCTTCATGACGCAGGCGTGCTCCTGGTCTCGTGGCGGCGATGGTCCCGGCCACGACAGCGACGGTCGAGTGAACGACGAGGCGATGGTACCCGTGGCATGTGACATCCCTCGGGGTGCCCTGGCTCCCAGGGAGCCAGGGTTGACTGCAGCCCTGGTAGCGGGAAAAGGGAAAGGCGAACGGCGAGCGGTGAGGGGCAGCCAAGGCAGGCACCACTTGGACGTGCGACGTGTCGGCGGACACCGCGAGCGCCGACGCTGACCGGGTCCGGACCCCCGCCTCGAACCGCGCTCACCGGCGACCTGCAAGGTCAGATTCCCGCGGGAGTCAGGGAACCGCGCGCTCCTGCGGGAGCGCGGGCCGGGGCGTCGACAGTCCCGCTCCCATGGGAGCGCGGACGCGCCGGCAACCGGGCCGAGGTGGTGACCGCGGAGCCGACAATGCGCGGTGGCGGACCGTCATGGCAACGAGACCCTCGGCCAGCGCACGAAGGACTCCATCGCCCGCCGCTACCGGAAAATCCTCACAACACCCGGAGCGCTCATTGCTGACACGGTGACGCCCCGGCGTCGGCCGGCATCCCGCCCCCGCGCACGATCACGGCGAGCGTGAAGTCGATGTTCGGTTCCACCCCGGCCCGACCCCGGGCACGGAGCTCCCCGTGGAGGTATTCCGTCGGCGAGGTAATCGCATCGTCTGGCGACTGGACGAGCCAGACGGGAACCGGACGGAGGAACACCGATGAAGCTGCACCGCTCGAAGCGGTCCCACCTGATCCGCCATGCCGCGTTCGGCGTGGTCGCCGTGTTGACCCTGGCCTCGTGCGACCCGGGATGGGTCAACCCGTTCGTCGGCAGCGGTACCGCGGGTACCACGACCGTCACGGTCCCCGACGCGCAAGCCCAACTGACGACACCGACCGGAGTCGCGGCCCCTCCCGGCGGCGGGTTCTACGTCTACGACTCCACCGCATGTGCGATCTACCGAGAGCAGGGACGCCAGACCTCGGTGTTCGCCGGCACCCCCGGGACCTGTGGCAACAGCGGCGACGGCGGAGCCGCCACGTCGGCCACGCTCGACAACGCCCCGTCCCATACCGGGGGAAAGACCCCGCTGCACGGCCCCGGTTACGATCTCGAAACACCGCTGGCCGTCGGCCCCGACGGCAGCGTGTACTTCGTCGAGCTCTCGGTCGCCAGCTGGGAATCCGATCCTCAGGGTGGCACGTCCCCCGAGTACACCTCACAGATCCGGCGCATCGGCACCGACGGCGTGATCGACACCGTCGGAGACCCCGTCGTGTCCGACCCCACGAAGTTTTACACGGCGGTCACCGTGACGCCGGGCGGTGACGTGCTCGCGACCATCGCCGGTGCATCCGGGAGCACGATCGAGCGGATCGCCGCCGATGGGACCGGGACGACGGTCCTGACCACCGATGCGGTCATCTACGCACTGGCGGCGATCTCCGACACCGAGGTCGCTGCGGAGACCACCGACGCGGTCGTCCGCCTCGACCTCACCACGGGGGCGTTGACTGCCACCCAAGTGCCCACCATGGGAGGGACCATGCCGTTGGCCGCCGCACCCGATGGCACCATCTACGCGGCGCCGGCCGGTGTCAACTACGTCGTACGCGTCACCGACGCCGGATTCGGCCTCATCGCCGGTGACAGCACCGCCGACCCGGGCACCTCGGCCCAGATGGGGCACGCGCTCCACATGAAATTCTCGCCCACCGGGCTCGCACTCACTCCCCACAAGGGCCTTCTCATCTCGTCGGGTCACGTCGTGTACCGCCTCGCGGACCCGGCAACCGCCCCCGTGCCCTAGATGACAAAATCCAAGGGGTCAGTGGTCGTAGGCGGTGAGTGAGCGGAGGACGGGCTGGTTGG
>CAZEAV010000172.1:0-6315 GCA_964510215.1 uncultured Iamiaceae bacterium | reverse complement strand
CACCATGCTCGACCTGTCCTACGCGCCGCCGATGGCCCCGGTCTGGGAGACGTCGATGATCGCTGCACGCCTGGTCGCAGAAGATGACACCGAGTTCCGAACGGACGCCTGAACGATCGACTCGACCTCCGCCGCTCGCCCGCGATGGACCGGATCGGGCGGCCGACGGTCCCCGAACCATTCGGGTCCTGACCATGAACGGTTTTCGTGCCCCGTGCCCGGCCGCCGTTCGACCGCGCGGCCACGCGACCTTCGCGCTCGGCTACTGCCGGTAACCTCGCGGCATGCCCGACCCCGCGACCCTGGAGCGACAGACCCGCGACCCCGAGCGCGTCATCCTGGTCCGCCGCCCGGATTTCGGTGCGATGATCGCCGGGCTGGACCGATCCTTCACCCGTGACGACGACGTGCTCAGTGCCCACCTGCTCGCCGTGTTGTCCGGTCTGTTCCCCGACGGCGAGCAGATGTTCATCGACGCGGTCCGTCACTACCGGGACCAGGTGACCGACGGGGACCTCTCGCGTCAGGTGAACGCCTTCATCGGCCAGGAAGTCACCCACGGGCGGCAGCACCGCAGATTGAACGCACGGTTCGCCGAGTTGGGCTACCGCTCGAAGATCGTCGAGGCCTCGATGCAGATCGACGAGTTCTCCCTCACCCCGGGCATGCGACGGGTGGTCTGGCTGGCCAGCCGGGTCGGGCCCCTACGCGGGCTCTCCGACCGCTTGGAGGAACGCCGTGCCCAAGGCCCGGACCCGATGTTCCACCTGGCCCTCACCGCGGCGCTCGAGCATTACACGGCCACGATGGCCGAGACGCTCCTGCGCGACCCGGAGCTCCAGGACCTCTTCGTCGACGAAGACCTCTTCCGATTCTGGGCCTGGCACGCGATCGAGGAGTCCGAGCACCGCGCGGTCGCATTCGACGTGTACCGACTCGTGGGTGGTGACGAGGAGACCCGGTGCCGGGCCATGCGCCTCGCCGGTCTCGGCTTGGTGTTCATCACGGTCTGGCACACCGCTGCGGGAGTCCTCAAGGACCGTCGATCGTGGCACCGGTTCGGACTGGCGAAGAGTTTGTGGCGAAACCGCCACAACCCGCTGCTTTCGAAGGAGTTCCGTGGACGTATCGCGGAGTACCGCCGGAGTGGATTCCACCCGCTCGACCGCGACACGGCGGCGTTGGAACACGCGTGGCGTGCGTGGTTGGACGACGAAGGCCCCCGGCCCCGTGCAGGTCGTCAGCGCCGAGGGTCGGCCCGATTCGCCACAGGTGGTCGGTCGCGGCCCACCGGAGCGGCCGGCGTCCACCCGTGACCGCGACGATCGGGGACACAGACCCGGTGACGCGCGGCCGGCAGTTCCCGATGGGGTCCCCGGCCCCTGCCATCGGTCAAGCCTCCGTGCAACGACAGGGCCGCGGACCTGTCCTCCTGGGCTGTGTCGCAGGTGTCGTCGCCCGAAATCCGTGCCGCGCTCACGATTGCCGCCCCATCGCCGCCCGATGCCGACGTCGGTTTTCGATCACCGCCCCGACCCCGAGCAACGCGATGGCGAGCACCACGGCGTCCCCGATCCTCGAGCCGGTCACCGGCAGGATTCCCGACGCGCCTTTTCCGGCGTGGCCCGCACCATGCCCGTGCGAGCCGATCGACACGTCGACCGGCGCAGCCGACGTGGAGCTCCCGGGAACCAAAGATCCCGGGGTCGACGTGGTCGGGGCCGACGATGACGGGCCGGTCGTCGAGGATTCCGGCACCGAGGTGGTCGTGGTCGGCGGCGTGGTGACCGCCGGGGACACACAGGACCCGTCGTTGTAGCCGGTGTTGGCGGCATCGCAGTTCCACGAGCCCCACTCGGGTGTGGTGTCCGAGTCGGTGTGCCACACCTGGACCACCCCGTCCCGACGGACCTGGGCGACCTCCATCGATCCGTCGCCGTCCCAGTCGCCGATCGCGGGCGTGCCGACGGTCCACCCACCGGTCAGTTTGGGCCAACCAGCCGGAGACGCCCCGTCGGCGTCGAACGCGTTCAGCGTGTAGACGCCATTGCCCGCGACGACCTCGGGCCGGCCGTCACCGTTCAGGTCCCCGATGGCGGGCTGGACGAAGAACGCCATGTCGCTCACCGCCTGGGGGAATCCGGGCAATGGCTTGCCGTCCGATCCGTCATAGGCCATGACCTGGTCGTCGTTCGGCAACTGCAGATCGTTGAGTTGGATGTCGACGAGACGGGAGAAACCCATGGTCGGCACCGCGGCATCGGCCGCGTCGTCACCGTTCAGGTTTCCCACAGCAGGTCCACCGAACGCGACGATCGACGCGGCGATGTCGTCGGAGTTGCGGGACGAACCGAAGTCCGCGGCTCTCGGATTGCCGAGACCGGCCGCCCACACCGCAGGAATCGCGCCGGCCGCGGTGCTGCCATACGCGGGGGTGCCGTCGGCTTCGAAGACCATGAGTGGGCCCGTCGCGCTCGCCGCGGCCACCTCCGGCCCCGGATTCGCCGGCACCAGGTCGCCGGCGACCGCGGGCATGACCATTCCGTCTCCGATCGTGGGCAGGGCCTCGGTCTGCAACATCGGCACCTTCACCGGCCAACCGGGAAGGTATGCCCCGGCGTCGGGATTCGCCGTACCCGCCGGAGGCGGCGCCGCGTCGGTGCCCTGCGACGAGATCGCGTACAGCCGGGTGTTGCCCACACTGGAAACGTTCTGCAACAGGTTCACCATGTCGGTGCCGTCGCCGCCGATGTTCACCGGTTCGTCGTATTCCTCCTGCGCGCCGACCACGATGTCGGGGTGGCCGTCGCCGTCGAGATCGACCAGGGTGGGACTGGCCACCAGTGAGCCGCCCTCCTTGGCGTGCGCGCTCGCGGCGAACGTCACGTGATCGGTGCCCGGGTCCACCGACGCGACGGTCGAAGGGTCGACCACCAGCACCGGGAATCCGGCTACCGGGGTGCCGTCGGGATGCCACGCGTACACGTGGCGATCCATACCGGCCGCGATGATCTCGAGCGTCCCGTCCCCGTCGAGATCCCCGATCACGGGCGCGCTGGCGAACCCGGGTTGGGTCCGGTTGTACTCGTCCTGAGACGCGGTGGTGTCCTGGGAGTAGGCGGGGTTCGAGTGCATCGTGGCCAGCCGTTGGCCGGTGGCGGACCACACGTACACGTTGCCGTTCAGATCCGCGTCGACGATCTCGAGATGGCCGTCGTCGTACAGGTCACCCACCGCGGGAGCACCCAGCAGGAACGCACCCGCGGGTTGGCGGATCCCGGTGGCGGCCGCGGTGGCCGACCCCGTGGGCCAGAACGGTGCAGGGTCACCGGAGACGGGGAAACCCGGCAGTTCCGAACCGTCCGAGGTGTACGCGTGGATCTGGCCGTCGTTGGTGGGCACCAGCATCTCGTCGTGCCCGTCCCCGTTCAGGTCCACGAATCGGGCCGACCCGCTCCCCGCGCCCGGCACCCGCTTCGGGTACCCGGCGACCAGGTCGGGGTCGTCGTGCACGAAGATCTGCTTCTGCATCTCACCGGTCAGGCCGTCGCCCGTTCCGCCGTGGGCATGGACGACCACCCGGATCCGCACCGAGAACTTCTCCGAATCCGGCCGATTCCGATCGGAGGGATCGACCGGCGTGCCATGCCCGCCGTCGGGCAGCGCGGCCGCGATCTGGGCCAGATCCAGGTGCGCGAGGGTGCCGTCCTTCGCCGCGGTCAGACCGGTACCGGTCCCCACGGTGTGCCAGGTATCGGTGGCCGGATATGCGGGCGCTTCGAGTCCGGGCGCCCACTGCACCTCATAGTCATAGGACTCCGCCCGGGGCGCGGCGACATGGCCCGTCACCGGGACCGTCCCGGTCACCGGTTCCACGTCGAACCACAACGGGGAGTCGATCGTCGCCTCGGGAGGGATCTTGGCGTCCCGCACCGCTTTGACGATCTCGTACGCATTGATGCGCCCGTATCCGAAGGTGGCGTCCCAGCCAGGACGGGACGGATAGCGCACGGTGTCGGCGATCGGGTTGCCCGACGGCGTACCGAAATCATTGGCCGGGTCGACCGAATTCGGCGTGGAGAAGTCGATGTCGTCCGCGGTGGCGCGCACGATCTGCATGGCTTCGTTCGCCGACAGGTGGACACCGTAGTGATCGGCGGCGCTCTCCAGCAGCCCCATGATGCCCGAGGCCATGCCGGTCGCCTCCGAGGAACAACTCGACGACTCCACCGACACGAACGTGCGACCACCGAAGTTCGTGCAGCCGTTCAGCGCCAGGTATCCCGTGGTGGACCCGTCCTGCAACACCCCGCTGGAGATGTGGGTGACCGAATTGACCGCCATCGTGTGTTCCAGCGACGAGGGAAGATTGGGATGCCTGGATGCCTCGTCCGCCATCGACGCCACGGTCACCACCCCACGGTCGTACGCGGCGTCGATCGCCTGTTGGGCCGCCGAGGGATTGGTGATCGCGCCGAGCGCCTCCTGGATGACCCGCGCCCCGTGGTCGAGGGCGTAGAGCACCCCCGCGGCGAAACGTTGACCGTCCGCGACGAACGAGTCGCCGACCCGCACCGGCATGAACTGGCATTTCGGGCAGGTCCCGACGTCACGGCTGCCGTTCGCGTTGGCCACCGAATCGTCAGCCTCGCCGCTGCCGTGGCCGTAATCGACGGTGTCGAACGGATCGTTGTCACCGTAGAGAAAATCCCATCCGGCGATGTCGTCGACGTAGCCGTTGTGGTCGTCGTCGACGCCGTTGGAATAGGCCGGGTCGAGAATCAGGTCCTCGGGATCGACGACGCCATTGCCGTTCTCGTCGGGCAGCGGGCCGAAGTCTTCGATGTTGAACGCCCCGTCCCCGTTGCAGTCGCCGTCGGGGACGCTCGCGTAGCACGGCGGTTTGGCTTCGCCGATGTTGATGTGGGCCTTGTCGGCGAGGTCGGACATGTAGTCCGGGCTGCGCCAGCGGATCCCCGAATCCAGGATGGCGATCACCACGTCCGGACTGCCTTCGGTGACGCCCCAGGCCAGATCCGCGGCAACGCCTTTCTGGCCGCACAGGTTGTGAGGCGAGTCAGCGAGCGCGGGATCCCGGAGCGATGTCCAGCGGTAGTCGTTGCGGTCGTATTCACCGGGCAGCGATGCGGGCTCGTCCGCGGGCCCATAGCGCCAGTGGGTGCAGTCGAGGGGTTGGGGACCCGCCGCACCGGCCCGGGTCCCCGGGCGCCAGGCGACCACCGATGCGGCGCCCAGCAACAGCACACAGAGTCCGATCCAGCACATGTAGATCCTCCGTGACATGTGATCCCCCATGGTCGCTGGTGAACGGCGATGACCGATGCCGGGAAGACTTTAGCCACCATTTAGCGGACCATGCGTGATCGGAGGAGAGCCTCGCCGCGACCTAGGCCATATGGACCATGAATCGTCCACCGAACCGGGTCCTATCTGACGCAACGTGATAACCGCATTACCGTACGTATCAATCAGCATATTTGACGAAAAGAGGCTGGACCCGCTTCGCCCGACTTGTCATAATGACCTCGAGAAGCGGGAAAGCGGGATTCCGAACTGGCCTCACAAGCCGTCGGAACGAGCGGCGAATGACCCCCGGAGAACCCCGGAAAAAGGTCGCAGGCCGCACCATTGCATCAGGGAGCAAGGTCATGGGCCATCTCAGGCGGATTGCGGGTACGTGCCTCGGCACCGGACTCATACTTCTCATCGTCGCCGCGTCCGGGCTGGCCACGATGGCCGGTTCGGACACCCCGTACAACGCGGCCCTGAGGACGTCGCAGGAGGGGACCGCCTTCGCGGACGCGACGCAGGGGTCGCCCGACACGTGCGACATTCCCGGCTTCGCCCCGGACGAGTACTACTGGGAGTTCGTGATCCCGGGCAACGACCAGTCGTTCTCCGCCATCGATGCGACATTCGTCGACGCCGGGGACGTGACCACGTTCTTCAGCTTCCCGACCGGAAAGCACGCGTATGTGGCGACGGATACACCGGACACGCTCGTGACGGCACGGGCGGTGGTGACGCCGGGGTCGACCGAAACGGTGACCTTCAATCTGAGTCATGTCTGCGCGGCCACGACGCCGCCGGTGACGACCACCACGGCTGCCTCGTCGTCCACCACCTCGACCACATCGGTCGCGCCCACCACCACCTCGCGGTCGACCACCACCACGACCACGACAGTCGCCCCCACCACCACCTCGCGGTCGACCACCACCACGACCACGACAGTCGCCCCCACCACCACCTCGCGGTCGACCACCACCACGACCACGACAGTCGCCCCCACCA
>CAZEAV010000171.1:0-6334 GCA_964510215.1 uncultured Iamiaceae bacterium | reverse complement strand
GATCCGGGCGAGCGACGATTGCGGGGACCTCACCGATCCGACCGGTGCGTGCGCGGACATCATCGCGTTCACCTTCGGTGTCGCCGCGCACGGGATGGGAGACGAGGTGTGGGACTGGCTGTTCGAACCCAACAGTCCGGACCGCGACGAGTACTGGACCGGCGTGCCGACCGCGAACGAGGGCGGAGCCGAGACCCAGATGGACATCGTCGCGATCGGCCGTTACGGGGTCGAGCGCCCCACAGCGGGGACGGTCCCCGATGTTCCCGAAGTCCTCCAGGCGCTCACCGATTCCGGACAGCCCGGCGTCCCGGCCTCACAGTTCGACCTCGTCGCAATGATCCCGACCTTGTGGGACGTGGAGAAGGGCTGGGCGGACGAGCATCTGGCCGACGTGGAAGCGGCCATGCCCTGGATGTCGTCCCACCTGGTGACCGCACCCGGTGGGGTCGACTTCGCCGCCACGGCCATCGCCGGGTACTGGGAATCGGAGTGGGGTCGTCTGCTGGGCCATCAGCCGCCGACCAAGGTGTCGATCACCTACCCCGCCCCCGGGGCAACCGGTGTGCCGGCCACCGGGTGGGACCGGGACCAGTTCCAACCGGGATCGAGTCCAGGCC
The DNA here is from genome assembly GCA_964510215.1 of uncultured Iamiaceae bacterium. Lineage (GTDB taxonomy): Bacteria > Actinomycetota > Acidimicrobiia > Acidimicrobiales > Iamiaceae > JAFDWI01. The sequence continues at coordinate 5,714 of CAZEAV010000171.1, read as the reverse complement.
GGGGCGGTGCGCAGAACCGGATCACCGCGGTGCTCACGTCGGCCCGACCCTATGTGGGCGCGAGCGGCGGGCTGGCAGTCTCCGACGAACTGCCCGCGGGGTCGATGACGATCACGAACCTGACGACCGGCGATGCCGTGCCGCTGAAGGCCGGCTATCCGCGCAGTGTGCCGTACGGGTCGGATGCAGGCGAGCACACCATCGACGCCCAACCAGCGGGCAACCTGGACGTTTGCACGTGGTACCAGGTGGAAGTCTCGGGTACCGTGCCGGTTCTCGACGCCCGCGGCGAGCCGGTCGACGCCTACTCCTGGCGGTTCCAGACCGAATGTGGAGACACCGAGCCGACGACCACCACCTCGACCGAGCCGTCGAGTCCCACGACGACGGGCGTGACGCCGACGACGGTCGTGACGCCGACCACGGTCGTCACGCCTACGACGGTGCCGGCACCGCCGAGCACGCCCGTCACCACGACGACCACGCCTGGTGCTCCCACGACGACTGCTGCGTCGTCGCCGACCGGCCCGTCGGCATCGACCCCGCCCGCCACCGCGCCGCCGGCAGGCGCCGTGACACGACCGCCGAACTACACGGGCTGACCGCCGGGCAAAACGCGACTTCGGGCGGCGCGTCGTCGATATCCCCGCGCAAAGCGGTGTCGAACGGGCACGCTTGAGGCATGGTCCTGCACCTGCTGGGCGTTGCCTCGATTGCACTGGGCGCGGCGTGCTGCTACACCGCGTCGGACATCATCGAGCAACGCAAAGCGTCGGAGGCACCGCCGGAGACCTCGTTGAAGATCGCGTTGCTGTGGCATCTGGCCAAAGAGCCACTCTGGTGGATCGGGATCGCCGCCGACCTCGGCGGTTTCGTCCTGCAGACCATCGCGCTCGGCCTGGGCAGCCTGGTGTTCGTACAACCACTGCTCATGTTGAGCCTGCCGATCACCCTGGTGGTCGGGCACCGGGTGGGATCGCACACCCTGACCCGCCGGGACGTCGAGTGGGCATTCATATTCGTGATCGCGTTGTCGGCATTCCTGGTGATCGGCGATCCGAGCGGCGGTATCGACCAGCGTCCGTTCGGAGATTGGCTCGTCCCGCTCGCGATCGTCGCCGTTCTGACGATCTGCGTGCTGGCCGGGAGTCACCGGTTGCCGCCCGCTCGCCGTGCGCTCACGCTCGGCCTGGCCGCGGGCATGCTCTTCGGCGTGTCGGCCACCCTGATGAAGAGCTTCGCTCATCTCGTCGCCCGCGACGGGCTCGGCATGCTCCGTCACTGGGAGCCCTATGTCATGGGCGGGACCCTCGCCCTGGGGTTCCTGGTGATCCAGAGTGCGTTCCAGATCGGCAACCTGAAATCAGCGCTCCCGGCACTGGATCTGGCCGAGCCGGTCACGGCCAGCATCTTCGGGTTCGCTTTTCTCCACGAGGAACTCGCATCGACGAACATCGCATGGACGTTCGTGCTCGCGGTCTCGGTCCTGGTGATGGTGCTCAGCACCGTGCGCCTGGCCCGGGCTGCAGCCCGCAGCGACAAGCTCGACCATCAGGGCCAACGCGTGGTCGGGTGACGATTGCTCCCACCACCCGAATGTGACCCATGGCCCTGGTTCGTCCGCGACATCGAGCCATATGCTGCCCGTCGTGTTCCCGACGTTTGCTCCCGATGTGCGCCGTCGTTGGATCCGGAACGCACCGTTCCTGATCATCGGCACCGCGGGGATGATCGCCGGCGGATTCGTCGCGGCGGTCGCCGGCGCGGTCGATTGGGGCCACGGGGCCTGGACCGCGGCATTCGTCGTGTTGGTGGTCGGCGTCGCGCAGGTGATCCTCGGTCTGGCGCAGGCGGTGCTCGCTCCGGTGCTCCTCACCGGGACGAAAGTGGCGCTGCAGTGCACGCTGTGGAATCTGGGGTGTGCGGGGGTCATCGCGGGCACCCAGATCTCCTCGCCCGTCGTCGTGGCGATCGGCAGCATCCTTTTTCTGGCCGCGCTGGCGATGTCGGAGCTGACGGTTCGCTCACACAGTGAGCTGTCCGGCACCCCCGCCACCCTGTTGAACGTCTACCGGGTGCTCCTGGTGGTCCTGTTCATCAGCGTGTTCATCGGGATCATCCTGTCCTTTTCGGGCAACTGAACCGGGCGCCGCCCCGCGCGGGCGCAATGGGTGGAAATCTCAGAAAACCATGGTGTCGTACAACACTCGGGCCAGGCCCTCGTCGCCGGTGACCGTGACGTGGGCCAGGGGGCGTCGCCGCCACAGCGTGCACAGGAGCGCGCCCGCAGGCGCGGTCAGCACGGCGTCGGAGCTGCCGAGGTCGTCTGAGGATCCCGACCCGCGGCCCGAAGTCGCGGTCACGGTCGGCGGCTCGGTGTCGGTGAACGTCAGCGTCCAATGGTCGGCGGCGGTCGGACGGACGTCGGTGGGATCGGTGTCGGTCACCGCGAAACCAATCGTGTGGCCGCGTAGCGCGGGGTCGACGGAGCCCGTGAGTTGCGCGTGGCGGGTCGCGGCGAAGACCTCCACCCATTCACCCACCCCGTCCGCCGCGGCGCGGGCGGCGGGGGGCGCCGGGGGCGGTCCGCCGGCAGCGTGCACGGCGTCCGCCGCGTCGATCCGGTGCACCGTCACCTCGTGAGCCTGGCGCCGGACCCAGAACGCCGCCCGGGTGCTTCCCAGAAAAGACGCGGTGGCGCGCTCGGGATCAACCGTGGTGAGCGTGTCGAGGAGACGGTCGAGCGCCTCGTGGTAGGCGGGCAGGGAGTCCGGGCCCTTGGGCAACGCCGGCGCCGCAGCGGCGACCGCATCGGGGTCGGCGTCGGCGGGGGCGGCGAGCAGGCCGGTGGCCCAACGATGGACCCGGCCCACGTGTCGGACCACCCGCTCCAGTGTCCAGTTCTCCAGGTGGGGCACCGGGGCATCGAGCGCATCGGCCGGCATCGCAGCCAGACGTTCGCCTTCGGCACGGATCGTTGCCAGGTGCAGCTCGTGCATCGTCGTCACGTCAACAGTCTGCCCGGGTCCAGGCCGGGGGACGCGCAGTCGAGTTCGCATCGCAACGGCCGCGCTGGGCAGCATCTTGGGCCATGGCCACCTTCGAACTGCTCGGACTCGCCCCACTCGACGGGGAGCGGACCAGCTTCGTGCTGCGCGAACCGCTGGTCCGGTTCGATCGTCAACTCTTCGGGGGAACGGGGCTGGCGGCGGTTGTCGAGGTCATGGAGCTGGCGACCGGGCGTGACGCGTTGTGGGCGACCGTGCAGTTCGTGGACTCCGCGGCCGAGGGGGAGCGGATCGACGTGGTCGCCGAGTCCGTCGCCACCGGCGGCACGACCAGCCAGGTGCGCGTGACCGCGACCACGGACGGGCGACTGGTGTTCGCGGGACTGGGTTCGACCGCCCGCGCGCGCAGCGACGGCTTCGAGGCGACGTTCGGGACGATGCCGACGGTCACTCCACCCGAGGACTGCCCGCCCCTCACCTTCGGCATGTTCGATCCGCCGCCGGACATGCGCCAACGGGGCCCCTTCGCCATCGGGGACTACCGGGTGGCCCCCGGATCGGGCGACACACACCATGTCTGGGTCCATCTCCACGACATGGCTTTCTCCCGGTCGGCGCTGGCCTATGTCGCCGATTTCATCCCGTCGTCGGTTCTGCGGGCGGCCGGTCGCGTCGGCGGCGGCACCAGTCTGGACAATGCCGTGCGGTTCGGACCGCCGGTGCCGGAGCGGTGCGACTGGGTGCTCCTGGAGACCGACCCTTATTTCGCTCACAACGGTTTCGTCCACGGCGCGGCGCGTCTGTGGGCGGACGACGGGACACTGCTCGGGGTCGCGACCCAGTCCGCGGTCGCTCGCCTCTTCGATTGACGGGCCGGCTCGGCCGGCGTCGTGGTGAGCGTGACTCAGCCGTCCGCGGGACGGCCATCGGCTGCGGACGCGGCGACGTAGGCGTCGATTTCCGCAACCAGGCCGGCTTTGCGATCGGCGGGCAGGAACGACGCCTCCACCGCATGACAGGCGAGGCGCGCGATGCCGGCCTCGTCCAGACCCAGCAGCGTCGCGGCGATCTCGTATTCGCGGCACAGCGTCGTGGAGAAGAAGTGCGGATCGTCGCTGTTGATCGTCACGAGCAACCCCGCGTCGACCATTGCCCGCAACGGATGGGTGCCATAGGAGGCCACGCAACGGGTCGCGATGTTGGACGTCGGGCACACCTCGATCGGGATCCGGTGGGCGGCGAGGTACGCCAACAACGCCGGGTCGGCCACCGCGGAGGTGCCGTGGCCGATCCGCTCTGCGCCGAGCGCGTCGAGCGCATCCCAGATCGTCTGCGGTCCGGTGGTCTCTCCGGCGTGGGGAACGCTGTGCAGCCCGGCCGCGCGGGCCCGGTCGAACGCCGGCTTGTGCCGGGGGCGGGTGGTGCCGACCTCGGGGCCGCCCAGGCCGAACCCGATCAGGGTGTCCGGGCCGTGGTCGACGGCCAGGCGCGCGGTCTCCGCCGACGCGTTCGGCACGACCTCGCCGGGAATGTCGAAGATCCAGCGGAGCTCGATGCCGTGATCCCGCTCGGCGGCGGTGCGGCCGTCCTCGATGGCTTCGACGAACGCCTCGATGTCGATGCCTGCCAGTACCGAGGTGTACGGGGTGGCCGTCAACTCCGCGTAGCGGATGTTCTGGGCGGCCATCTCGGACGCGACGCCGTAGGTGAGCAGCCGCACGTCCTCGGGTGTGGTGATGAGGTTCGCCACGGCCAGGTACCGCTCGATGAACTGGTCGAAATCGACGAAGGTGAAGAATGTCGCGAGCTCGTCGGGGTCGGTGGGCACGCTGCCGGGGTGCCGGGCGGCGAGTTCCGCGACGATCCGGGGCGAAGCCGAGCCGACATGGTGGACGTGCAGCTCGACCTTGGGCAGCCCGGCGATGAATGCCGCATACGGCGACGGTTCGGTGAAACGGGAGTCGATCGGCGCGGTCGTGGTCATCGCGGTGCGGCCCTCATGGGCTCGGCGCCGCGGGGAGCGATCGCCGGCACCGCGTGGATGGCCACCGTGCCGGTCGCCCACTGGATCACCTTGCACGGCCCCTGGTTCACGGGGATTCGTCTAGCAGGTGCGGCACGGGCATGCGTCGATTTCCATTCGGAGCCCACGCATTGACCGAGCGGGCCGCGCGCCGCCATCGATCCGTCGACTACGTCGAGGGTCGGTGCCCGACGAGCGTCCCCCTGTTCTCCCGTAGCGTGGCGCACAGATCGCCCTGGGTCTCGAGCCGCTCTGCCACCTGGTCGGGCCCGAACAGCACAGCTTCGGGATTGCGACACGCTTCCACCTCGTCCCAAGTGAGCGGGGCGGACACATAGGGTTTCTCTCTGCCGCGCAGCGAATAGGGCGCCACCGTCGTCTTCGCGGCGCGGTTCTGGCTCCAATCGATGAACACCTTGTCGTCGCGGACCGACCTGGTCATGCGGGCGACGACAGAATCTGGGGTTTCGGTGGCCAGCTCCCCGGCGAGGCCGTGCGCGAAATCGGTCACCTCGTCGGACGTCGCGCCTGCGACACCGGCGAGCACGTGGATCCCCTTCGAGCCCGACGACTTGGCGACCGGAGCCAATCCGACGTCGACCAGCCGCTCACGCAGGCGCAGCGCAACCGAACAACACTCCACCGCGGTGGCCGGCGCGCCGGGATCGAGATCGAACACGATC
>CAZEAV010000170.1:0-6346 GCA_964510215.1 uncultured Iamiaceae bacterium | reverse complement strand
CTTCGGACACCCGTGGGAGTTAGGGCCCCGCAACGCCAATGAGCTGTTGTTGACCGGCGAAAGCATCGACGTCGACGAGGCCCACCGGCTGGGCATGGTGTCCAAGGTGTTCGGTCGCGAAGAACTGGCCGAGTCGACCCTGGCCTTCGCCCGGCGGATCGCGCAGCTCCCGACGATGACCGCGCTGATGATCAAGGAATCGGTGAACCAGACCGTCGACAACCAGGGCTTCTACAACTCACTGCAGGCGTCGTTCACCCTGCACCAGCTCAACCACGCGCACTGGGCCGAGGTGCACGAGGACAACTGGCCGGCGGCCCGCGAAGACGACGGGGTGCCGTCCTGGCGTGACGCGCCCCCGATCGTGCCTGCGGAGAAGACCTCGGTGCGCGCCGCTGACCCGCCCCGATAGGTCACAGACCCCCCGGGGCGACGACATCGACCTCGGTGATCGCGTCGGTGAAGTCCGACGTGTTGTGGCTGATGAGGCGGTCGGCGCCTGGCGACGACCGCAAGCGCGGGAGAAGGCCCCGCCAAGGGACCGTCGACAGGCGACGTCAGCCCGGTGGCCGCGGCTTCAACAGCAGGGCACCGAGGGCGCTCTGGAGCCACTGCAGGTAGCGGTCATGGCTCCAGCCGCGCACCGTTGTCATCTCCAAGTACAACTCGGGGCCGGAGAGCGCGTACAGCGTGTCGGTACTTTCCGCAGGGTTTGTGCGAAGCGCTTCGGGTGCAACCAAGTCGATGGCCGCCTCGAATGCGGCTGCGCGACGCAGCGAGGAGACGCGCATCGCTTCGGCTGCCCGGTCGTCTGTTGCGGCGGCGTCGCGAAGCACGGCCCACATGGGCCCGACGAGTTCCATGATCTCGGCGATGTGCGCCGCGATGAGGCGGACCTGCACGCTCGGGTCCGTTTCCTCGGCGATCCACGGGTACACGAACGGCTCATCTTCTCGAGCCGCATGCTCGGTTTCCTCATGGGTACGCGCCGCACGGTCGGCGCGGTGGGGTGCATCGTCGGAGACGGCCGGGACGTCGATCAGCATGAGCACCAGATCGACCTTGCTCGGAGTCGCTCGGTACAGCGACGCGAGCGCGACGCCTGCTTTGTCGGCGATGTCGGTCATCTTCGTACCCGAGAATCCGTCCTGGAGAAAACAGGATCGGGCCGCGGCGAGCACCCGCGCCTGGTTCTCGAGGCGTTCACGGGCTGCCCGTTCCCGTCGGCTGCGCGCGTCATACGACCGTTTGGCGGGCGCTTGGTCGGATGGCGTGTCCGGCACCTTTGACATCAGGGTAGAAAACTCATGAGAAGCAGGTTATTATCTCAAGTTGTGGGCTGTTGGTCTGCGCACCTCGAAAGTAACCGGCGTGATCCCGGATCCGAGCACCTGGCTAACCCGAGGTGAATCAGGTGCCTGAGGCAAGGAGTTTGCGATGAATTGTTCGGAACGCACCGGCACTTGGCAGCCGACGGGACCACCGGCGTCGCCGGCATCCCGCGCTGCGGTGGTCGAATCACCCAGGCGCTCCCGGAGCCGACGGGGGGCAGATGCGAGGAGGTCGGGCTGATCATGGAACCCGGTGAACCCTCGGGCCGAGTGGATCCCGAAGCGACAACCCACACCGTGGACCGGCGCCGATTTCTCAAACACGCCGGGATCGGCGCCGCCGCCGGCGGGGCCCTGTGGGTTGCGCCGTCGGTGCTCGGCGCCCCACCCGTTTTTGCCGCGGGCACCAACCCGACCGGCCCCGACTGGACGAATATGAACCCCGCTGCAGCCCCGGCGGCCCGGAGGGGCCACGCGATGGTCGCCTACGCCTGGGGCCCCATCGTCCTCTTCGGCGGCAGCGACAACTGGAGCAACATGGGGGACACCTGGACCTTCGACGGCACCAACTGGACCCGACAACACCCCCAAACCTCACCGCGGGCCCGGGCCGCCCATGCGATGACCGAGAGCCCGTATGGCAAGGTGCTCCTCTACGGCGGCACCGACGACGTCTTTCCATTCAACGACACCTGGATCTACGACGGCACCAACTGGACCCAATTGAACCTGGACGTCACCACCGTCCCACACTTTCGGAAAAACCATGCGATGGCCACCCTCAGATCGGGCAACGTCGTCCTCTTCGGCGGCATAACCTACAATGCTTCTACCAACGAAGACGCCGACGCGGGAGACACCTGGATCTTTGACGGCGCCGGCTGGACCCAAGTCCACCCCCAAACCTCGCCATCACCGCGGTTCAACCACGCGATGGCCACGGACGCTTCGGGCAACATCGTCCTCTTCGGCGGCGTCGGTCACCTGGACGACACCTGGATCTTCGACGGTGCCAACTGGACCCAACAACACCCCCAAACCTCACCGCCAGGCCGGGGGAGCCACGCGATGGCCGCCGACCTTTCCGGCACCATCGTCCTGTTTTCCGGCCACTCCAACGCTCTCGGTTACCTGGACGACACCTGGACCTGGGACGGCACCAACTGGACCCAACAACACCCCCAAACCTCACCGTCGACCCGGTACGCGCACGCAATGGCCACCGCCGACGGCTCAGGCAACGTCACCCTCTTCGGCGGCCAGGGTGGCCACGGCAGCCCCCTGGGAGACACCTGGATCTGGGCCTGAGCCGGCATCGCAGGCTCTCAGTCGAACACGACGTCGTTCGGTCGTCTCGGCAACAAACATACCTGCCTGTGGTGGAGGCCCGGTTCGGTGCGCAAGCCCGGCGATGGTCGGCCGGCACGGGGAACAACGGCACTTCAGACCATCAGGCCGAGGCCGCCGTCCACCAGCAGGGTCTGACCGGTCGCGTACTTCGCGGCGATGAGCCCTTCGCACGCGTCGGCGATGTCCTCGGGAGTCGCCACCCGGTGCAGCGGGGCGATCGCCTCGACGCCCTGCTTCTGTCCGTCCCAGGCCGCCGTCCACGGCGTGGCGACCAGGCCGGGCGCGACGGCGTTTATGCGCACCTCCCCGCCGACGGATTTCGCGAGATGGGCGGTGAGATGGTCAAGCGCCGCCTTGGACACCGCATAGGGCAGCGACGAGCCGGTCTGGCGGATACCGGCGATGGAGGTGATGTTCACCACCCAGCCATCAGGAGCGGCACGCAGCAGGTCGAGCGCGGCCTGGGTGACGAAGAACGTGCCGATCACGTTCGTGTCCAGCACCCGGTGCCAGTGCTCGGGCCGCAGCGCGTCGACGTCGTCCAGCGGCACCTCGCACGTGCGGCCGGCGTTGTTCACCAGCCCGTCCACCCGACCCCAGCGCTCGAGTGCGGCCTCGACCAGGTGCGGACCGGTCGCCGGGTCACTGATGTCACCCTGCACGTAGCAGGCGTCGGGCAGCGACGCGGCGACGCGTTCGCCGGCTTCCACCGACGTGGCCGAGTTGACGAGCACCCCCGCTCCCGCCGCGGCGCACCGTCGTGCGACGGCTTCGCCGATCCCCGAGGACGACCCGGTGACGATGACAGCCTGCTCGGTCAGATCCATTCTGGGTGCTCCTCACATCCGCGCGGTCAGCCCACGCAACACACGTGGGTGGTCAAGGGCCCACCGTTGTAGTGCATCGCGTCAGCGAATGCGGCCGACACGTCGAATTCGGGACCGCCCCGTTCGGCCATCGCCCGGTGCAGGTTGAGGACCAGACGTTCCGCGTCGGCCCAGTCGCCGAACGAGCCGAGGTCGGCTTCCCGGGCGACGTCCAGGGCGCTCCGGCCATCGTCCACCGCGCGCCCGGCGAGGTCGAGGACCAGATCGAGATAGCGCTCGTGCTCCCCGAGCACCCGGTCGAGATCCCCGGACGCAACGACGGGCCCATGACCGGGAACCACCACCAGCGGGTCGAACGCGGCGATCCACGCCAAGGCGCGCCGCGCTCCGGGAACCGACCCGGACATCACCAGCGGCGTGAGCCCGTTGAAGATGAGATCGCCGGTGAACAGCACCCGTTCATCGGGCACCCAGGCGACGAGGTCGCCGGTGGTGTGTGCGGCCTGTCCCGGATGGGACAGCTCGACGACCCGGTCCCCGAGGTGCACGGTCGCCCCGTCGGCGACGGTCACGTCGGGGAGCCGCCGCGACGGCGCACCCCAGTCGGGTACCGGGTCCCAGACCGGCGGACAGGCATCGATGACGGGGTCCGCAGCGAGCCCGGCCCGCATGTCGACATGGCCGAGCAGCGTCGTGGAGCCCGGCAGCAGCCAGTTGCCGTAGGTGTGATCGCCGTGCTCATGGGTGTTGACGGCAAAACGCGGCGGCTCCGGGCCGACGGCCGCACCGACCGCGGTGAGAAAACGCCGTGTCCGGTCCGCGGTGGCGCACGTGTCCACGATCAGCGTGCCGTGCGATCCCCGGACGGCCCCGGCGTTGTTGATCCACCAGGTCCCGTCGTCCTGGACATAGGCGAAGACTCCCGTGGCGACCTCGTGGAGTGCACCCGGGGAGACGCAGTCGGTGGGATCGTGGTCAGGGGACATCGGCGTGACGAGCCTACCGACGCACCGCGCACCGGGGCCGGCGCCGTGTCGCGTGACGGATCTGACAGCGACTTCTACCTGACACGAGTGTTAGATCCGCGCTAACGTCGGTTGTGAGGCGGTGACGGGACCGCCGCCAGCGCATTCGGGAAACCGGGGAAGACCATGACCAACATCGAAATGCCCGAGGAGATCGACTTCGAGTCTCTGGCACACCCCCAGCCGCTGTTCAAGGATCTGCGGGCGGCGGGCCCGGCGATCGCCATGGACGACATGAACATGACGATCGTGGGCAACCACGTCGACGTGCGGGAGATCCTCGATCATCCCGAGATCTTCTCGTCCAACGCCGAGGCGGTGTCCATCGGCCAGGTCCGTCCCCTGGTGCCCTTGCAGATCGATCCGCCCGACCACCGGAAATACCGCAAGATCCTCGACCCGATCTTCGCGCCGCGCAAGGTGGCGCTCATGGAGGACCAGGTGCGCGAGACCGTGCGCGAGCTGGTCGAGAAACTCGCCGCGGAGGGCCACGGCAACTTCCACGAGAGCGTGTCCATGCCCGTGCCGACGGCGGTCTTCCTCGAGCTGCTCGGCCTGCCGTTGTCACGCCGCGACGAGTTCATCGAACTCAAGGACGGCATCATCCACCCGCCTTCCCGCGACCCGGAGAAGCGGGCAAAGCTCGCGGTCGAGACCGGCCGGAAGATCTACGCCGTCATCCAGGAGGTGATCGACGCCCGACGTGCCGAACCCCGCGACGATCTCATCTCCCACTTCCTGACGACCGAATGCGACGGCGAACGCCTCACCGACGACGACGTGCTCGACATCGGGTACCTGTTCTTCCTGGCCGGCCTCGACACGGTCACCGCGTCGCTGGACTGCATGCTGGCGTTCCTGGCCCAGCATCCGGACCACCAGCGCCAACTTTCGGAGAACCCGTCGCTCATCCCCCACGCCATCGAGGAGATGCTGCGCTGGGAGACACCGGTGCAGGGGGTGGTCCGCATCACCACCGCCGACACCGAGCTGCGTGGCTGTCCGATCGAAAAAGGCACGACCGTGATCGCCATGCTGGCCTCCGCCGACACCGACGAGGCCGCCTGGGACGACCCGGACACCGTCGACTTCGAACGACCGAAGAACAAGCACCTGGCTTTCGGTGGCGGCACCCACCGGTGCCTGGGTTCGCACCTGGCCCGCCTGGAGCTGCGGGTGGTACTCGAGGAGTGGCACCGGAGTGTGCCCGCATACCGGCTCGCCGACGGGCTCGAGTTGCACTACGCCCACGACCTGCGTTCGATCGACAACCTCGAACTGCTCTGGTAGTGCTGCACCGGTCGACCGACCCCCCACGACCAAGGAGCCTGCGATGACCGACCGCCCCCTCGAAGGGATCCGTGTGCTCGAAGTGGCTTCATGGATGTTCATTCCCGCCGCCGGCGCCGTGCTCGCCGACTGGGGCGCGGACGTGATCAAGGTCGAGCACCCCGTCACCGGCGATCCCCAGCGCGGGCTGGTCACCTCGGGCCTGCTGCCCGGCGGGGCCGACGGGGTCAACTTCATGATGGAGCAGCCGAACCGCTCGAAACGTTCGGTCGCGATCGATCTGGCCAACCCCGACGGGCACGAGGTATTCCTGCGGCTGGTGAAGAGCTGCGACGTGGTGCTGACCAACTACCTGCCTGCCGCGGTGACCAAGCTGGGCCTCGGCGTCGACGAGTTGCGCGCGGCGAATCCCGACGTGATCGTGGCCCGGGGCACCGGGCAGGGCTCGCTCGGGCCCGACGCCGGAAAAGGCGGCTACGACGCCGCTGCATACTGGGCACGGGGCGGGGTCGGCGTGTCGATG
>CAZEAV010000169.1:0-6362 GCA_964510215.1 uncultured Iamiaceae bacterium | reverse complement strand
ATCGCCGAGAAACTCGTGTTCGGAGTGTCCTCCTCGGGCGCCGCGAACGACCTGCTGAACGCCACCGACCTGGCCACCCGCATGGTCCGCGAGTTCGGGATGTCCGAACGGGTCGGCCCCATGGCCTGGGGCGGGAACAGCGAGGTGTTCCTCGGCGAGGAACTCGGTCAGACCAAGAAGTACTCCGACGAGACCGCCAGGGTCATCGACGAGGAAGTCGAACGCATCCTGCGCGAAGCCGAGAACCGGTGCCGTGAGATTCTCACCGAGTACCGCCACAGCCTCGACCTCGTCGCCCGGGCGCTCCTCGAGCACGAAACCATCGACGGCGAAGAGGTGAACCGTCTGGTCGACCTGGGTCGGCCCGGGGGTGGCGGCGGTTCGGCCACACCGCCGCCCGACACACCCGGCTCCGGCGGCTCGGGCGTGGCGATTCCCACCACGGCGACCGACGAGTCCGACACCCCGTCCGCCACGAACGGTGCGGGCGCGGACCGCGAGACCGTGAACGCCGCCGACGAGACGGCCCCGGTGAGCGCCGAGGACGACCCCGCCCCCGCCTGGGCACACCGGCGCGGCACGGCCACGGACCCACCGCCGGCCTGAACCGCGCCAACCCCGCCGCAATCGCGCCAACCCCGCCGCAACTGGGTTTGTCAGTGCGCACCAGAGTGCGCACTGACAAACCCACCTACGAGATCCCCGCGGGTCGCCGACGCCCGTGCCCGCTCCTAGGAAGCGAGCGCCTCGGCCAGCTCTCCGGTGGCCGGCGGCCCCACGAAGGACGCCAGCACGACCCCTTCACGATCGGCGATCACCAACGTGGGCACCGCGTCGATGCCGTACCGGTCGTGCACGTCCTGGCGATCCTGGTAACTCACGCGGTCGAGCGCCATGCCCGACGGCGCCATCTCCCCGAGGAGCTCCCACGTGCGCGCACACGCATCACAGGTCGCGGAGGAGAAGACGACGGCCAGTCGCTCGGCGTCCGGGTCGGCAAAATCGGCTCGCTCGAGCTGGGCCGGCACACTCCAGTTCGCCCCCCGGGCCATCTGTGAGGTGTCACGCCGACGGATCACCGCGGCGACGATCAGCCCCGCGACGACCACGACGACGGCGACGACGATCTGGATCACCCGGCCAGTCTGTCGGTTCGAGGCGCACCCGGGTCAATCCACGCATAGGCGCGCCCCCACCGACTCAGGGGTCGACGAATTCGCCGGCCACTGCCACCGCGGGACTGGACACCAGTCCGTGGGCATCGGCGCCGGTCTGCAGCCGTGACACCACCACCGGAGCACTCGAGTGCACCTCCACCGCGGCACCGGGATGGGCTTTCAGTGCGCTCGCCAGATCGACGGTGATCCGCCCGGACGCCGGCACCGTCCGGGAAGCTGCGGGCAGGTCGACCGATAGGCGGTGGCCGCCGTCGATCACCCAGATCCGCAGACGCGCGGCCCGAGCGACGCTCTGGATCCCCAATTGGTCCAGCGTCGGCGCCGACAGACCGACCGGTGCCAACCACGTACGGGTGGCGAAGGGAAATGCCGGGGCGGCGAACGACCCGTGACCTTTGGCGGGTGCCGCCCCGTCGAACCACAACTCGGCGACGACGGCACCCCCGGAGAGCACTCGACCCGACACGCTGAAAGGTACGCCCGAACCCACCTGTCGCAACTGATCGGCGCCGAGTATCTTCACGGCGCCCGACGCGAGGTCGACGGTGTCGGCCGACGGTTGGCCGTTCTTGGCCGGATCGTCGACGGCGAAGGAGATGCGCACCTTGGAATTGGACGCGCCCGGATTGGCCAGGATGATCCTGGGTACCGCTCCTTCGCCGGCAACGGCGCCCGGCAGCGTGAAACGGGTCAACGGCGCCGAGAGACCCAGCGCGACCGAGCTGCCGTGGGGAGGCGACCCGTCCGAGAGTTTCGGTCCCGAACCGTCGAAGGTCTGATTGCGCCAGACCACCAGCCGACCGGCCCTGGTCGTGACCGTGGACCCCAGACCGCTGCGGCGGTTCTGGACCTTCGCGACATCCACCACGACCACGGTGTGCCCGGGCACCGCGAGTCCCTGGGTCGCCTGGGGATGGCGAAAGCCGTTCGGCGTCAGAAAAGCGACATCGGCGGTGGCGAGGTCGGCGAACGGATTGAACAGGACGAGCTTCTCGCCGGCTCCCCGCTCGGTGTCACCGCCGGCGAAGAACCAGGAATCGGCCGACGAGGTGGCACACGACGCGGTCGTCGCCGTGCCCCCGCCCGCGACGCGTTGTGAGGCGGCCAGCCCTCCGTGCAGCGCCTCGATGATCACCCCGAGCGTGCCCTTGCCCGCGAACGACATGGCGACCCCGCGGCTGGAACGGCCCTGCACCCGTACCGTTCGGGATACCGGGTGGCCCGACGAGGTCGTGGCGGTGAGAATCGCCGACGCCGGACCTGGAGCCCGGTTGGTGAGAACGAGGGTGGTGTCCTGCGCGGGCGCGCCACCACAGAACCAGGTCACCGAGGCCGCATCGAGTGCGGAGGCGACCGGTGCCGACCGGTCTCGTCGTGCCTCCGTCGGTGCGCCGAAGGTGGCCGCGCCGATCTGGGCGACATCGCTGACGTCGGGCACCGGGACCGGTCGGCGCGCGTGCGAGGTCTGCTCGAACACCGCGCCCAGCACGACCAGCGCGACGAGGACGCACCAGATGCCCGCCCGATGCAGCGGCCTCGGCCAGATGCGGGGGCTCACGTGGCGGCACCGCCGTCGGTGGGATCAGCCTCGTCCGACGGCGTGGTCCCGTCGGCTCCGGAGTCGTCGTCGGTTGTGTCATCCGGTGCCGGGAGATCGGCCACCTCGACCTGGTCGACGGCCACCGCGGCGGTACGGCTCGTCTCCGTTCCCAGTCTGATGAGCGAACCCTCGCCCGTGGAGAGTGGGCCGGCGGGTTCGAGAACATCCGCGTCGGCCCGACGCCGCCGACCGATCAGCCAGCCGACCACCGACGCGCACCACGCCAGGGCGATCAGGGCCAGAATGATCCCACGGGTCGGATCGGAACGGTGCGACAGCCGCGCGGTACCCGCATGGGGAACGATGAACCCCTGCTCCCAGCCCCACAGCGTGACCGGCTTCGCGGGACGGCCGTCCACGGTGAGCCGCCAGCTCGGATCCGCCGCCTGGTGGGTGGCCAGCACCCCACCGTTCGGCACCTGCACGGTCGCGCCCCGGGTCGGGTCGACCGTGCCCGGCACGCTGGTCCCCGATGACGCATCGAGCGCGTCGGCCGTCGAGCGACCACGCATCGCCGCGACGGTGTGCAGGGTCAGACCCGGCTTCCAGGCATTGTTGCGGTACACGATCACCGCGTCGTTCGCCGACACCCGGTCCAGGTCGAGTTGATCATCCAGTCCGCTGACCAGACGCGGGGGGAGTTCGTGCGCGGTGGTCCGATACGGCAACGGGACGATCTGACGGGGCAACACGATGTAGCGCACCCCCATGTCGGCCAGGACGCGACCCAGCCGGGTCGTCTGGGACGTCGTGGCCAGGTCGAGCGCCTCGACGAGCGCACGGGTGCCACCCGGGTCGCCCGAGGCCCACAGCTCGGTCATGTTCGGCATGCCGCGGTTGGACACCCCGATGCTCAGGCCGTCGTCGAGATGACGGCCGGCGACCGGCACGACATCGGGATCGCCGATCCACATCACCCTGAACGCGGCGTGCGAGCGCTGGCCGACGACCGAACTCAGTGCCTGGTCCAAGCCGATCGGCGCCATCTTCCACCTGCCGTCGGTCGCGTTCCCGATGGTCGGCAGCGCACCCAGCACCAGCGCGACCCCGGCGAGCACGGACGCCGCCTGTGCCCAACCGAATCCGAAGCCCCGCAGATCCCGCTCGAACGCCACCATCCCACAGGCGGCCGCCAGCGCCAGGCCCGCAGCCGCGACGGCGAGAAAGACCTCGGGAGGCGGAATCGGCAGATCGAACCAGTCCTGCTGGCCCAGCCACACCACCGTCCAACCGGCGCACGCCACGCCCCAGGCGCGCACGCCCCATGCGAACCTCCACGAGCGCCCGATCACGAGCGGCAGCGCGGCCACGACCAGGAACGCGTACCCCAGCCAGCCGGCGCCCATCGGCCCCGACTGGAATCGAAGCAGGTCCGAAAGAGACAGCCAGCCGTGCGTGCCCGCGCGCATGCCCGCCAGCGACCACAGCGAACGGGCCGGTCCGGCAACGGTCCAGGGCAACAGCAGCACCGCCGCGACCACCACCCCGCCGACCGTCACGATGCCGAGCCGCGCCAAGCCCCGGAAACGGCCGGTCAGGACCGAGGAGACCGCCAGGGCGACCGCAACGACCACCACCACACCCGCGATCGCGGGAACCAGGGATCCGATCACGCCGACCAGGAGCCCGAAGCCCAGGACCCGGGACCACCAGCGGGGTGCAGCCGAGGAGCTGTCGTTGCCGAAGGGTGCATCCTGCATCGCCGCGACGAGGCAACCGATCAGCCACGGTGTCCCGGCGTACACCAGCAGGCCGCCCCAGCGTCCCTGGGCCAACGCGTTCCAGGGCACCGGAACCGCGGCGTACACCACGAGCGCCACCAATTGCGCTCGTCGGGACGCCAACGGCGCGGCCAGCCGCCACGCCCCGAACATCCCGATCGGAATGGGTAGGAGGATGCACACCCGCCTCAGAAAGCCGAACGCCCCACCGAAGATAGAACCCACCAACGACATGGGCCCCAGCCCGGCCGCCGGCGAACTCGACGAACCGAGTCCGATCGGGTTCCAGGATCCCAGCCATGTGCGCCAGACGTCGCCGAGGCTCCGGGGTGGACCGGCGAACGATCCGATGGCGGGGAGTGACCCGAAGAACAACTCGCGGGTACCCAGGATCGCCACGACCGCCACCGCGAGGACCCCCCAGAAGACCAGCGAGCGCTGCCGACGGGGGGTCTGTTCCCGGACGAACCCTTCGGTGTCGGATTCGGCCTCGAAGTCACCGGGACCAGCGGCGGCATCGATCACCTTGGCCCGGCGGTGCGCCTGGATCAGCCCACCGAGCCGGGCCAGGGTGTGTGTCTGGAGCCTCCGGATACTGCGGTCGCTGCGTTCACGCATCGGACGCACACGACGGCGCTCGGCGACGATGGACGGGGCCCGACGCAGGTTGGTCGTCCAAGCCCCGATGAGTGCACGTGCATGGCCCGGGCGACCGATGGTCGCCTCCACGATCGCTTCGATGGCCGAGACCACCAGCAGCTGCGGGACCAGGACCACCAGGTGGGACAACCGGTAGTTCGTCAGCACGGTTCGGATCCGGTGGACCGCGTCCACCCTGTTCAGGCGGGACTCGTCGATCCGTTCGGCCAGCGCCGAGCGATGGCGTGCAGACGCCTGGGGGGCGACGACCACGCGGGCGCCGACGAGGTGCGCCCGCCAGCACAGATCCAGGTCCTCGCCCAGCAGATCGATGGCCGGATCGAAACCGCCCAGGTGAGCGAACAGGTCCGCACGCACCAGCGTGCACCCACCGGCAACGGCGAAGACGTCCCGGACCGCGTCGTGCTGGCCCTGGTCCAACTCGCCGGGCTCCGCATAGGGGGCACGGCCGCCGGAGGGGTCCACGGTGAAGCCGACATTGGACAACAGCTCGGGATCGTCCCAGTCGACCAGCTTGGGTCCCACGACGCCCGCGTTCGACCGGAACGCCTCCTCCACCATGCGGTGGATGGCATTCGGCTCCAGGGCGACGTCGTCGTGGCACAGGCAGAAGAACGATGCCCCGCTGACGAGATCCAGCACCTCGTTCATGGTGGGTCCGAAACCGACGTTGTGCTCCAGGCGCCGGACGAATGCGCCGGGAAGCACGCGGGCCACCCGTGGGGTCGGGTCGATGTCGCTGGCTGCGTCGATCACCAGGACCGACAGATTCCGGTAGGTCTGTCCGCCCAGGGATTCCAGGGTCTCGTCCAGCCAGTCCCCGGCGTTGTGCACCACCACGACCGCCACGACCGCGGGCGCCACCTCCGAGACCGCATCGAAATCGCCCGTCTCCGCCTCGGTACCCGGCTCGCCGTCGCCCTCGAACTCCGGAGGCTCCAGGTCCGCGAGCTCGGCGAACGCCTCGGCCGGTGTGGTCAGGATGATGTGCTCGTCCGGATCTGGCGTCGGCGCGTCGTCGGCATCCACGGTCCACCAAGCGTACTCAGGCACCGCAACAGGTTCGTAATATTTGGTCCGTCCCGATGCCCTAACCTGCCCTCCGGGGCCACCGCTTGCCCTCTCCCGACCGAACCCGATGCAAAAGGACGATCATGGCACTGCTCGAAGATCTGGTGAAGGGCATCGAGAACAACGAAAGCC
>CAZEAV010000168.1:0-6364 GCA_964510215.1 uncultured Iamiaceae bacterium | reverse complement strand
GACGGTTTCTCGAACACCAGTCCCACTCCCCTGCCCGCGAGCACCTGCTCGGGGGGGCGGGATGCGCCGGCAAGGAGCGCGCGCAGCTCGGAAGTCTCCAGATCGTCGATCTCCAACAGGTGGCCCATCACCGCACTCCCGCGAGCACGTCGGCGAGCGTGGCCACGCCCTCGTCGATCTCCGCGTCGGTGATCAACAGGCTGGGCGCGAACCGCAGCGTCGTGGGCCGGACCGGGTTGACGATCAGCCCGCTGCGGAGCGCCTCTGCGGCGATGGCGCGGGCGTCCAGCCCCGCTTCGAGCTCTGCTCCCAGCAACAACCCCATGCCCCGTACCGACGCGACCCCGTCGAGCGCTCCCAGCGCCTCGCTCAGGCGCGCCCCGGCATGGCGGGCCCGTGCAGGGACGTCTTCGGCCACCATCGCCGACAGGGTCGCCCGGGCGGCCGCGGCGGCCAGGGGCTGCCCGCCGAACGTGGTGCCGTGATCCCCGGGTTCGAATACGTCGGCCACCTCGGCACGGGCCCAGCACGCCCCGACGGGAAACCCGTTGCCCAGGGCCTTGGCGACGGTCACCACGTCGGCACGCACGCCGAAGTGGTCGCACCCGAACCACTCGCCGGTACGGCCCAGGCCGGTCTGGATCTCGTCCGCGATCAGCAGCAGGCCGCGTTCGTCGCAGAGGGCCCGCACGGCGCGGAAGTACTCGGCGGTGGCCGGGTTCACGCCGCCCTCACCCTGGATCGGCTCCAGAAGTACCGCGGCGACGCTCGGATCCAATGCGGCTTCGAGTGCGTCCACATCACTCCAGGCGACATGTCGGAACCCTTCGGGCAGCGGCTGGAACGCCTCGTGTTTCTCGGGTTGTCCGGTGGCATGCAGGGTCGCAAGCGTCCGGCCGTGGAACGATCCGTACGCACTCACGACGACGTGGCGACCCAGGCCACCGAAACGGCGTGCGAGTTTGATGGCGCACTCGTTCGCCTCGGCGCCGGAGTTGGTGAAGAACACCCGTCCCCCACCGCCCAGCAGCTCGTCCAGCCGGCGGGCGGCCACGGCGTGATGCTCGTTGCCGAAGAGGTTCGACACGTGCACCAGCTCGTGCGCCTGCGCGGCGATCGCGTCGGCCACGGGCCCGTAACAGTGCCCGAGCGAGGTCACGGCGAGCCCGCCGAGCAGGTCGAGGTAGCGCTTGTCCGACTCGTCGAACAGCTCGACGCCACGGCCACGGACGAACGTGACCGGCGTGGGACCGAAAGCGGTCATGAGCGGGCCGCCGGGTTCAAACGCCATCGGTGTCTCCCTGGGGTCGCGCGACCATCGTGCCGACCCCGGCGTCGGTGAACAGCTCCAACAACAGTGCGTGGGCCCGGCGACCGTCCAGGATGTGCACGTTGGCGACCCCGGCCCGCACCGCGTCGATACATGCGGTGACCTTGGGAATCATGCCACCGGTGATCGCGCCCCGGGCGACGAGGTCCTCGAGCGCGTCGTCGGTGATCGTGGCGATGAGCGAGGTCGGGTCGCCCACGTCGCCCAGCAGGCCCGGCACGTCGGTCAGATACACCAGCTTGGTCGCACCGATCGCCGCGGCAAGCGCGCCGGCCACGGCGTCGGCGTTGATGTTGTACGCCTGGCCCTCGGCGTCCGCGCCGATGGTGGAGACCACGGGAATGAGGTCCTCGGCGAGCAGGCTGTGCAACACCGAAGGATTCACGTCCGCGACGTTGCCGACGAAGCCCAGTGAAGGGTCCCGCGCCTCTGCCGCGATCAGACCGGCGTCCTCCCCGGCCACGCCGACGGCGACCGGTCCGTGGATGTTCAACGCGGCGACCAGGTCACGGTTGACCTTGCCGACCAGGACCATACGGGCGACGTCCAACGTCGCCGCGTCGGTGACGCGGAGGCCGTCACGGAATTCCGGGATCATGCCGAGCCGCTCGGTGAATGCACCGATCTGGGGGCCACCGCCGTGCACGAGCACCGGACGCAATCCGACCGCCCGCATCAACACCAGGTCCTGGGCGAGCCGCGCGGTGGTGGCGTCATCGGTCATGGCGTTGCCGCCGAACTTCACGACGACCGTGGTGCCACGGAAGCTCTGGATGTACGGCAATGCCTCGACCAGCATCGCAGCGCGCATCGAAGCCGAGGCGCCCGTGGCATCGACGGCGGGTGCGCTCATGAGGTGCCCATGTTCTCGTCGATGTACGCGTGGGTCAGGTCGTTGGTCAGCACGTGTGCCGAGCCCGATCCCAGGCCCAGATCGACGCCGACCACCAGGTCCCGTTCGGCCAGGTGGGCAGCCACCGCCGCGGTGTCGTGCCCGACGGCGATCCCGCCGTCGGCGACGATGGTTCCGCCGTAGCTGATCTGCACCCGGTCGGGGTCGAACGCCGCACCGGCGCTGCCCGCTTCGGAAGCGACACGGCCCCAGTAGGGATCCTCACCGTAGAAGGAACACTTCACCAGTTGGCTCCGCGCGATCTTGCGCGCCACATCGTTCGCGTCGACGTCGCTCGCGGCGCCGGTCACCTCGATGCGCACCGTCTTGGTGGACCCTTCCGCGTCACCGGCCATCTGGGTGGCCAGGTCGGTGCACACCGCGGTGACCGCGGACCGAAGCGCCTCGATGTCCACAGCACCGGCCCGCCCCGAGGCCATGAGGATGACCGTGTCGTTCGTGGACGTACAGCCATCCACATCCAGGGAGTTGAACGACGCGCCCACGGCGGCCTCGAGCACCTCCTGCAGCGTCTCGGGGTCGGCTTCGGCGTCGGTGGTGAGCACCGCCAACATCGTGGCCATGTCGGGGCTCAGCATCGCGGCTCCCTTGGCCATGCCACCGACCCTGGCAGCTCCCGCGTGTGCCACGGCCTCCTTGCGGTGGGTGTCAGTGGTGCGCATGGCTTCGGCCGCGGCCGCGCCATGAGCGCCGCTGGACCCGCGGGCCGCCATCAGCGCCGGTATCCCACCCACGACCACGTCGATGGGCAGCGGGATCCCGATGAGGCCGGTGGAGCACACCAGGACCTCTTCGACCGGTCCGGCGAGGTGGGCGGCGACCGATTCGCACATGGCTTCGGCATCCGCGCGCCCTTTCGCCCCCGTGGCCGCATTCGCGTTGCCGCTGTTGATGACGACCGCGGAGGCGTGTCCACCGGTGGCAGCGAGGTGCATGTGTGAGGTACGGACCGGCGCGGCGCTGAGTTGGTTCGCGGTGAACACGGCCGCGCAGCTCACCGCCTCGCCATCCTCGGTTGCCACCAGCGCGAGGTCCGGTGCCCCCGACTCCTTCAGTCCGCAGGTCGCTCCGGCGGCGACGAACCCCGCAGCGGCGGTGACTCCGGTCGCGGTCACCTCGCTCATGGCAGCATCCCCACCGTCGGCAGACCGAGTGTCTCGTCCAGGCCGCACACGATGTTCGCACACTGGATCGCCTGCCCCGACGCGCCCTTGACGAGGTTGTCGAGCGCTCCAATGGCGACGGCCCAACCGGTTCGGTCGTCCAGGCCCACCCAGACGTGGGCGACGTTCGACCCGAGCGTCGCCTTGGTGTGCGGTGGATGCTCCACGACGCTCACGAACGTGGTGCCGTCATAGGCGTCGTGGAGCACCTGGCGGAGATCCTCCGCGCTCACCGCGTCCGAGGCCGGCCGGACGTAACAGGTAGTGAGGATCCCCCGGTTCATCGGGGCCAAATGCGGGGTGAACAGGACCTGGGTACCCAGGGTCTGTTCGATCTCGGGGGTGTGGCGATGGTCGAACACGCCATAGGCGTTGAAGTTCTCGTCCACGGCGCCGAAGTGGGTGGTGGCCTTGGGTGAGCGACCGGCACCGGAGACGCCGCTGG
Organism: uncultured Iamiaceae bacterium; assembly: GCA_964510215.1. GTDB lineage: Bacteria > Actinomycetota > Acidimicrobiia > Acidimicrobiales > Iamiaceae > JAFDWI01. The sequence goes on along the minus strand of CAZEAV010000168.1, from coordinate 2,513 downwards.
CCGCATCCACGATGATCGGGTCCGCCGCGACCACACCGGCACGGAGAAGTGGGGCGAGGGGCAACACCGATGTGGTCGGGTAACAACCCGGTACGGCCACGTGGCGGGCGGTGCGCATCTCGTCGCCGAACAGCTCGGGCAGTCCGTAGACGAACCGATCCACCAGTTCCGGACACCGGTGAGCCGCGCCGTACCAGCGCGGGTACAACGACGCATCCCGGAGACGGAAGTCGGCAGCCAGGTCGATCACGTGATCGACCCGGTCGACGAGCTCGGGCATCAGCTCCTGGGATGCACCGTGGGGCAGGCCGCAGAAGACCAGGTCGACGTCCTCGACCAACTCAGGCCTCCAGGGCACGTAGTCCAGGTCGGGATAGGTTGCCGCCAGAGACGGATAGAGCGACGCCGCGTGCGTTCCCGCCTGGGAGTCACCGGTCGCGAAGACCACCTCGAAGCACTGATGACCGGCCAGGAGGCGCAGCAGCTCGGCTCCGGTGTACCCCGAGGCACCGATGATGCCGACTCTGGTCGCTGTGGCAGCCACGGAACGATCATACACAACGATGCATAGTCATGCAACAGCGCCCGTCGGCCGAGCGATAGCGTGGCAAGCGTGGAGCTGGGACTACAGGGACGCCGCGCGCTGGTCGCTGCAGGATCGTCGGGCCTGGGCCTCGGCGTCGCCCGTGCGCTCGCGGCCGAAGGGGTCCGGGTTGCGATCTGCGGGCGTAGTGCCGAGCGGTTGGATGCGGCCGCGACATCCATAGCGGGCGAACCCGTCACGATCGTCGCCGACCTGTCCGCTCCCGCCGCAGCGACCGCGTTCGCCGAAGCCGCCGTCGAGGCACTCGGCGGGGTCGACATCGTGGTGTGCAACGCGGGCGGGCCCCCGGCGGGCACGTTCGCCGACACCCCGTTCGACGCGTACGAGTCGGCACTGGAGCTGAACCTGCTGTCCGCGATCGCCCTGTGCGAGGCCACCGTGCCGGCCTTGCGCGCCCAGGGCTGGGGCAGGGTGCTGGCCATCACCTCGTCGACGGTGCGCCAACCGGCCGCGAACCTGATCCTGTCCAACGTGGCACGTTCCGGGGTGACCGCGTTCATGAAGACCCTCGCCCGGGAGGTCGCCGGAGACGGCGTCACGGTCAACTCGCTGCAACCCGGACTGCACGACACGCCCCGGCTGGACGAACTCGGCGCCACGTCCCGCGACGCACTCGGCGCCATGATTCCGGTGGGCCGGGTCGGCGATCCGGACGACTTCGGGCGCGTCGCCGCGTTCTTGTGCTCGGATGCGGCCTCGTTCATCACCGGCGTTGCATTGCCCATCGATGGGGGCGTCTTCTCCGGACTGCAGTAGCGAATATGAAGAGATCGAGCACCTCGCGCCAGCAGAGATCCTGGACGAGCTGACGGCGATCGAGACCGAGATCCTCGGGGGCATCGATGACCTCAAGACGATGCTGGGGTGAGTTCGGATTCGACGTCGTTCGTCGGGCCATGTGGATATGGGTTGGCGGCCATAAGAACATGGCAATCAAGACGACGATCCTGCTCGACGACGCGCAGGCCGCCGTGAGGGAGCTGGTCGCCGTCGACGGCACCAAGACCCTCGCCATCATACGCTCGCTCGTCGCCGAAGCCGAGCGGAGGCGCCGGAGCCGAGCCTTGCTCGATCTCATCGAATCCTGGGCAGCCGACTCCGAACCCATCGACCAGTCGTACCTGGACTGGGCCGACGACGTCCTCGACCGCCAAGGGGTTCCCCGGTGATCATCGATGCGGGGCCGTCCATCGTCGACGGTTGGCGAGTCAACTCCCGCTTGTGGGCGTTGGTCCGGCACCGCGGACGTGGTCGATGCCCATCTCGCCGTCGTCGCACAAGCACTCGGCACGTTCGTCGTCACCACCGACCCCGACGACATGACCGCGCTGGGTGCTCGATTCGAGCGGTACTGACGCCTGGCGGACGATCCGGACCCGACCGCCTTGGCCGACGGGCGACCGAAGGCGGCCGATCGATCAGTGAAAGGCGGTGATCCAGGCGGCGAGCAGGCCGTTGAACGCAAACATCGCCGACACCATCCAGATCGTCTGCTTGCGCAGTGACTGTGCGATCGTCGCGTCGATCCGTACTTCCATGGTGTCGAAGCGCGACTCGACTCGCGCGAAGCGGGCGTCAACCTGTGCGAGACGGGCGTCGAGGTGCTCGGTGGTGACGAGGTTGTCCCAAGGGGCGTCAACGATGCTTTGCATGAGCACCTCCGCGGTTCTGGGGCTGGTTGCTTCGGTCAATTCAGTGTAGATCTGTGATCGATCGGCAGCACTCAAAGTGGTCATGATCACGCTCCCAGGCGTCCGGTTCGTCTCCGTTTGGTTTCGGGGGCGGCTGAAACGAATCAGGCGAGCCGCGAACGCCGAGAGCACCATCGCGCCCGGGTATGACATTTTGCCGGGGTCGCGCGCCCGATGGCTGCCGGGTCATGGGTTCATGTGGATCATCCGAGGCGTTC